>JANMIX010000384.1:0-2330 GCA_031376015.1 Acidimicrobiia bacterium
CGCCGCCGCCTCGCCCCACAGGAATCGGCGTCGCTGCCGAAGCAAAGCCGCCTCCGCCGATCCCTCCGAGAGCGGAAGCTCGCCGCTGGTGCCGCACTGATGCGCCAGGATCTGCGACGCCGTCCCCGTGTAGCCCCCGCCCGACACGGTGGCCAGGTAACTGCTCGCCTCGTACACGGTGGGAGAACCATCCGGCCGGAGCGGATGGGCCTGCAGCGAATGCAACGCACCGAGGGCGAAGGACGCGGCCCGGATCCCGCCACCGGAGAAACCGATGCCCGTGCGGCCCTCGGGCCAGGGGTTCCCGTGGGGATCCAGCCCCCGTCGGCGGCGGCGCTCGATCTCGGAGTCGGCCGGGCCGAGCGGGGCGGGAAGTTCCTGCTCCTCTGCGGTCAGCGGGCCGAAGAACTCGGGGCGATCCGTGTCACCGAGGAACACTCCCCGCACCAGTCGTGACCACGCGCCCGCGAACTGTCCGAGGGCAAAGGGCACGGCCAGCGCCAGGACCCCCCATTTCGCCACCGAGGCAGTGGTGGCCAGCTCCGCCCAGTCGAAATCGCCACGCACAACCCGGCGTAGGCCGGCGTTCTCGATCTCGTCGAGCACACCCGCGGCCGCGGTGGCGAAGAGCAGCGATCGAGCCAGCCTGCGAGCCTTTGGGCGGGCCGAGAACCAGTGGCCGAACAGGCAGAACCACGCGACGGCCAAGACATAGAGCGGCACGAACACGAGGGAGTCGACGCGCAGGCTGTCCTCGGCGCGTTCGCGGGCCTGATCCGCCGATTGCTCGGAGCAGGTCCAGTCCTCCACCAGCGCTCGGGCGTGTTCGGCGTCACCGGCGAACTCCAGCGGGGCGACCCCGGACACGTGGCAGGCCTGACCCGGGTCGTGTGAGCCGGTGGCCGACCCGCCGGCCAGCGCGCCGCCGGCCAGGAGCGTGCCCGCCACGACGTACGCGGCGAGGCCACGACGCGAACCGCGCACGACCTTCGCCCAGGACGGCAGCAGCTCGTTCATGAAGTCGGGCCCACCACGGTGCCGACGGCTTCACAGTGCAACTCGAGATGCTGCGGGGCCGCCGACGGCGCCGGCGACACGATGGCGGTGCATTCCTGCGCTCCGTCGGCCTCGGCGGTGACGAGGTACGAGCGGGCCGGGTCGATGTGCACGGTGCGGCCCGACGCCGGCACCTCGAAGACCAGCGCGTCATCGGCACCGGCGGCAAGTGGCTGGAAGGTCACCGTCCCCGGCCAGGCCTTCTCCGGCACACCGCCGGCGTCGACGTGCACCGACACCACCAGATCCCGTGCCGTGCCGTCATGAAACCCGTGGACCCCCACAAGCACCGCGGCGGAGGCCACCAGGGCCGCCACCACATACGTGAGGACACCGCCCACCATGAAACGCGCCGACCGTCCCGGGCGCAGCAGGTTGGTGGAGTTGACGCGCCGCCAGAAGCTGCCCGCGGCGGTGAACACCGCGACCGCCGCCAACACGCCCAGGCCGGCCACGACGAATCCCTGCCAGCGAGCAGGGTCATGCGTATCGCCCAGGAGGGCGTCGCGAGTGGCGGCGGGCACCGCCCCTGCCACCGCCGCGGCGGCCGATCGCAACGGCCCGGGAATGCCGCGGTCCACATACCGACCGAGATCGTCGAGCAACTCCCACTGGGCCACCAAGGCTCCCAGCCCGAAGGCCAGCAGCAGCGCCTGCAGGGAAAGGACCTGCACGCCCACGAAGGTCCGCCGCCGGCGTACCCTCGCCGTAGGGGGCGGTTCGAGGAACTCGGGGGGTGTCCCCTTGGCGCGCAGGGCGATCTCGCCGACCCAACGCAGCATGACGTCCTCGTTGTTGGTCCGGTAGTTGACATGGTCCTTCCACGGCTGATGGTCGTTGCTGACCCGACAGGGCAGGAACCCGGATCCGGCCGTGGACGGAAGCGGATCTTCCGGTTTGGGGCCGTAGAACGGCAACCGAAGGTCCAGCGGTCCATTCGGCACCGGATCCCACGGCGCCCACAGATCCACCCAGCGGAGTTCTCCGCCCGGGGGCACCGGCAAGGCCGGGCACACCGGAGCCGGGCCGCCGTCGCCGATGCCGCGTTCGAATTTCTCGGCGCGCACGGCCCCGCCGACGGCAGGACCCACCAGTCCGCGGTCACCGGAGTCGGCCGCGCTGCCCGACGAGTCAGTGGTGTCCGGGCGCTGCAGTGGATCATGACAGGCGGAATGGAGTTCTTCGCGCCGAACGAAGGAGAACGTGATGGCGGTGAGCGCGGCGCTGACACCGGCACTGATCTGGGCCACCACATCGACCTGGCCGGACACGAC
>JANMIX010000442.1:0-2341 GCA_031376015.1 Acidimicrobiia bacterium
CGCCGCCGCCGCCGCGCCCGACGGGTTCGATGCCGAACTGTGGAGGACCGTGGCCGGGTTGGGATGGGCCGGCTTGGCCATCGACGAAGTCCACGGCGGCGCCGGGCAGGGGATGCTCACCCTGGCCGTGCTGGCGGAGGCGTTGGGTTACGGACCGGTGCCCTCCCCGTTGATCGCATCGACGCTGGCGGCGCTCGCCATCGCCAGCGGAGGCGACGCGGACCAGCGCGCCGCCTGGCTGCCCCGGCTGGCATCGGGTGAGGCCATCGGCACGATCGCGGTGCTCGAACCGGGGGCCCGCGACGAGTGGGAGGCGCCCCGGATGGCGGGTGGGACGACCCTGCAGGGCACCAGGGTGTTGGTGCCCTGGGCCGCCACTGCGCAGGTCGTGGTCGTGTCCACCACCGAGGGGTGGCACCTCGTGGAGGCCGGGCCGGCGGTCCGCACCACACGTCACGACGATCTCGATGCCGATCCCCTCTTCGAGGTGACCTTCACGGATGCGCCCGCCGCCCGGCTCGGCGGGACCGCGGACCGGGGCCCGGGCCGGGGGACCATGGCCTGGCTGCTCGACCACGCCGCCGTCCTGCAGTTGGCGTACGCCGCCGGCGCTGCGGACCGGGCCCTCGCCCTGACGGTGCAGCACGCCAAGGACCGCACCCAGTTCGGCCGGCCCATCGGCTCGTTCCAGGCCGTGGCCCATCGCTGTGTCGACATGCGCACCGATCTCGACGCCTGCCGCTACCTCGCCTATCGCGCCGCCTGGGCCCTCGATCAGGGCCGGGACGCCGATCTGGAGGTGGCATCGGCCAAGGCCTACGGCAACGACGCCCTCCGCCGCATCTTCGGCCACGCCCACCAGGTCCACGGGGCGATCGGCTTCTCCACCGAACACGACCTGCACCTGTTCACCCGCCGGGCCAAGGCGCTCGAGTTGTCGTACGGATCGACGGGTCTGCACCTCGACCGGGTCGCCACTGCGATGGGGCTGCGGTGAACCGCTTCGCCGGCGCCGTGGCGCGAACCGCGGCGCACACGCCAGGGAAGCCGGCGGTGGTCGATGAGCAGCAACGGCTCGACTACGCGCAGCTCGATCAACTCGTGGACCAGATCGCCGGCGGACTGCGCGCCCGCGGGGTGCAGGCGGGCGATGTCGTCAGCTCGCAACTCCCCAACGGTGTGGCCGCGCTGGCGTTGTGCCTCGCGGTGAACCGCACCGGCGCGGTGCACAACCCGATCGTCACCACCTACCGCAGCCGCGAGGTCGACTTCATCCGCGCCCAGGCCGGCTCGGTCCTCTTCGTCGATGATCCCCAGGACGACCTGTTCGCGTCGCCGATCGCCTCGGGCTCGAGCGAGCATGCAACAGCAACGCTGTCGAACCCGGGGGCGCCGTCCGATCCCGAGGCCCCCCGGTTCCTCATCTACACCTCGGGCTCCACCGCCGAACCCAAGGGCGTCCTGCATTCCGACACCACCCTGGGCGCCGAATGCGAGGCGCAGGGGACCTACCACGGGCTCACCGACGGCGAGGTGTTCGTCATGCCCTCGCCGGTCGGGCACATCTCGGGGCTGCTCTACGGGGTGCTGCTGCCCATGTGGCTCGGTGCCACCAGCGTGTTGATGCCCAGGTGGGATCCCACCCGTTTCCTCGAGCTGGTGGAAGCCGAGGGAGGCACCTTCAGCGGCGGGGCCACGCCGTTCCTACAAGGACTCGTGGATCACCCCGACCTCGACCGCTTCGACACCTCGACCCTGCGGATCTTCCCCTGCGGCGGCGCCGACGTGCCGCCTGATCTCATCCGGCGCGCCGGCCGGCGTCTGACGCTGCGAACCGGCCGCGGCTACGGCTCCACCGAGTTCCCCAGCATCACCAGTGCGGCCGGCCCCGGCGAACCGGAGGACAAGCGGGCCGAGACCGACGGGCGACCTATCGGCGCCAACCAGGTCCGCATCGTGGACGGCGAGATCCAGGCCCGGGGCCCCGAACTCTTCCTCGGCTACCGCGACCGCTCGCTCGACACCGACGCGTTCACGGCCGACGGTTGGTTCCGCACCGGCGATCTCGGCACCCTCGACGAGGACGGTTACCTCACTGTCACCGGCCGGCTGAAGGACGTCATCATCCGCTTGGGCGAGAAGATCAGCGCCCGCGAGATCGAGCAGTTGCTGGCCGATCACCCGGCGCTGCACGAGGTGGCCGTGGTGGCCTGTCCCGACGAACGCACCGGCGAACGGGTCTGCGCCTGCGTGGTGCTCCGGCCCGGCGCGGATGCCCCGAGCTTGGCCGAGGTGGCGGGGTTCCTGGCCGACACCGGTCTCTCCACCCGCAAGCTCCCCG
>JANMIX010000489.1:0-2337 GCA_031376015.1 Acidimicrobiia bacterium
GCCTTCTTGGCGGGTGCCTTCTTGGCGGGTGCCTTCTTCGCCGCAGCCTTCTTGGTCGGAGCCTTCTTCGCTGCAGCCTTCTTGGCGGGTGCCTTCTTCGCTGCAGCCTTCTTGGCCGGAGCCTTCTTCGCTGCAGCCTTCTTGGCCGGAGCCTTCTTGGCAGGGGACACGGGCGCCTCCTCGGCGTCTTGTGTGGTGATGGTTGCCGCTCTCGCGACACCCGGGGCGGCGGATGCCGCTCCGGCTTTGAGCGCGCCGACGGGAATGACATCGATCCCCTTGCGTTCGGGATCGAACCGGCGCACTTCGAACACCTCGGTGGAACCGAGTGTGAGCACTTCACGTGCGCTGCGCGGGGGCGGGTCACCCAGGTCACGCAACGGCACGTAGCAAACGGCGTCGCCTACTTGCACATAGGCGCCATGGGACGAGAACCGATCGACAAGACCTTCGACCTTGGAGCCGATGGGATGATCGATCACGAAGAGCGTGTAGATGTGCTGCTCATTGAGCGGGCCCACCACCGGGGCCGCGGCGACGGTGCCGCCACCGTTGCCACCGCGGCGGCGACGCCGTCGGGACGAACTTGCGCCATCACCGGAGGCCGGACCGGCAACGCTCCGAGCGGCGGCGGGCGCGGGCTCGACGTCGGGAGCCGCCTTGGCCCGCGAACCTGTCCCCGACTTCGTGGCCTTCGTGGCCTTGGCGGGAACCGGACCGTCCTCGCCCCCGGAACGCAGAGGGCGTGCCCGGCCGGTCTTGATCGGTGCTCCCTTCGGGGGAGGCCCGCTGACCTTCGCCTCTCGCACGGCCCTGCGCGAGGTGGGCCCCCGCACCGGCGAGCGCAGGACGAAGACCCAACCCACGTTGGGCACCGGCTTGCCGCCGATGAGGCGGCCCTCGTCGAAGAGCCACTCGTGCGTGCCGTGGAACTCCTGGAAGGAGTCGTTGGAGAACACGTCGGCTCCGGCGCGCTCGGCGATCTGCAGGATGAACGCGTCGCCGCGACCGATGGCACCGGCGGGCGGCGTGAGGAGTTCACCGGCAAGGATGGCCGCTTCGAAGACTTCGCCTTCGGCGGGATCGATGCGATGCCCGAAGGTCGCGTCGACCACCACGGTGACGACGTCGTAGTCGTCGTACTCGCTCAGCAACGACCGCACCGCCTCATCGAGTTGGGCGAGGCTGGGCGCGGCCCGTCCTTCGGTGGCGATGTTCGAGCCATCGACGACGAGGTGCTTCGTACTCATGTGGGCGCAAGTCAAGCAGGAACCCGCACCACAAGCGCGGACCTCGTACTGTGCGACGCGCCATGAGTACCGACACCACCTCCGAAAACACTGAAATCATCGGGGTTCTTCAGCAGTTGATCCAGAACCGCTGTGTCAACGACGGAACCGTCGCGTCGGGAAACGAGCGACGTTCGGTCGACTACTTGCACGACTACCTCGGCGACTCCGGCTTCGACTGCGAGGTCTACGAACCGGCCGATGGGCGCGCCAGTCTGGTGACGCGCATCGAAGGCAGCGACCCTGACGCGCCCACGCTGTTGCTGATGGGCCACACCGATGTGGTGCCGGTGAACGAAGCGCACTGGCAGCGCGACCCGTTCGGTGGCGAGGTCGTGACCAACGCCGACGGCACCACCGAAGTGTGGGGTCGCGGCGCGGTCGACATGCTGAACCTCACCGCGTCGATGGCCGTTGCCTTCCGGCGCCTGGCCCGCTCGGGCTTCCGTCCGAAAGGCACGCTCATCTACCTGGCGGTCGCCGATGAGGAGGCGTTGGGCACATGGGGTGCGGAGCACCTCGTGGCTCAGGAGCGCGACGCGGTCATGGCCGATTACGTGATCACCGAGTCGGGTGGCATCCCGATCCCTTCACCCGACGGGCTCCGCCTGCCGGTCATCGTGGGCGAGAAGGGCACGTTCTGGAGCACCCTGCGCATCAACGGCACGGCGGGGCATGCCTCCCAGCCCTACAAGACCGACAACGCGCTGGTGAAGGCGGCCACCGTCGTGCAGCGGCTGGCCGAGTACCGCCCGCCGGTGGTGCTGCACGACATCTGGCGCCAGTTCATCTCCTCGATGGGGTACCCGGAGGAGTTCACCGCTCCGCTGCTGCAGGAGGAAGGCTTCGACGAGCTCTGCGACGCCCTGCCTTTGGGCCTGGGCCGCCAGTTCCACGCCTGCACCCACACCACGATCGCGCCGACCGTTCTGCACGGGGGCACCAAGACCAACATCATCCCCGATGCGGTCGACCTGCAGCTCGACATCCGCACCCTGCCGGGCCAGGTGGCGGCCGAGGTGCAGGCCATGCTGGCCGATGCCCTCGG
>JANMIX010000499.1:0-2668 GCA_031376015.1 Acidimicrobiia bacterium
GTAGGTGAGCTCCGCGTCGACGAACGTGCGTGGGTCGAACGCGGCGCCGTTGCGCGAGTACCGCATGCCAGGGATCACGAGCTGCGGGTGCGCCTCGACGACGTGGTACTGCTCCTGGAACGCCTGCTGGGCCAGCTTCCAGTTCACGGGGAGCCGGCACGCGTACCACCACTCGGTCCGCAGCGACTCGACCTTCCACGCGTCGAGGATGGTGGCGGCGGGCTCGATGCACTGACGCAGCGGCGGGGCGTCATTGTCGAGATTGATCCACGCGCAGGCGCCCCATGTCTCACAGCGCACCGGTGTGAGGTCGATGTCGGAGGTCTGCACGTTGTGCTCGGCGAAGGTCCGGCGTTGAGGGATGTGGGTGTTCCTGCCGTCGGGTCCATAGCACCAGCCGTGGAAGGGACAGGTGAAGCCGGCGGCACCCTGGCCGCACCCTTCCACGATCTTGACGCCCCGGTGTCGACAGGCGTTCTGGAAGGCGAGTACGCCGAGGTCCTCGGTGCGGACCAGAACGACGGACTGATCGAGGATCTCGTATTCGACGAAGTCGCCGGGTTCGGGGATCTCCTCGAGGCGGCACGCCATCTGCCAAACCCGGGGCCACAACTGCTCGGCCTCCAACTGGTAGAAGTCGGCGTCGAAGTACCGCTCCTTGGGCGCCCTGTCCGGAAACTCCATCGCAAAGGGCACCGCACGTGCCGACCGCTTGTCCCCCACGGATTTCCTTCCCCCGGTTCTTGGCCGGGCTACGTTTGGACCGTTCGGTACAGGTTAGCAACTGAGGGTGGAGCGCGTGAGCGAAGCGACGACGACGTACGCCGAGGTGGTCGAAGGCATCCGGGCCACCCTTGCCGCCTACACCCAGGCCCTCGACGACGGCCGGACCGACGACGTGGTCGACACCTACTGCGCCGACGGCACCTTCGAGATGCCAGGGATGGGGACCTTTCAGGGTCACGATGCGCTGCGATCGGCCTACGAGGGATGGAAGGGCACGCGGCCTCAACGCCACCTCGTGCTGAACACCCTCGTCTCGGACTGGAGCGACCGAGAGGCCACCGCCACCAGCGATGTCGTGTTCATCTTGGAGGGCAAGGCCGGATGGGCCATCCAGTTCGTGGCCCGTTACCGAGATCTCCTGCATCAGGTCGACGGCACATGGAAGTTCCACCGCCGGACCGTTGCCTGAGAGCGTCGCCGTGAGCCCCGACCACGACGCGATCATGCAACCGGACATGAGTTGGCTCGGTGTGCTCGAACACCATGCGCGCCGCACCCCGAACAAGCCGCTGGCGGTGCACGGCGGGAACGCCGTCAGCTACCGGTCGATGCTGCACCGGGCGTCGGCCGTCGCTGCCGGCCTGCACCAACGCGGTGTCGGCACCGGGGATGTCGTGGGCCTGCTGTCGTACAACTGCACCGAGTTCCTCACGACGATCTTCGCCGCTAACCACTTGGGCGCCGTCGCCATGCCCATCAACTGGCGCCTGGCCGCTCCCGAGGTCCGCTACATCCTCGAGCACTCCCGAGCACGGGCGCTGGTGTGCGACGGCGAACTCCTCGCGCTGGCGGGCGAGTCGATCGCGGGCCTCGACCAGCCGCTCGTGCGGGTTGCCATCGTCGAGGAGACCGTCACCGGGTGGGAGCGGTTCGATGATCTCGAGCGCACCGCGACGGGCCCGGCGCGGGCACACGTCACAGGCGATGACCTGCACCGACTCATGTACACCTCGGGTACCACGGGCCGCCCCAAGGGAGTGATGATCACGCACGCCAACCTGGCGTGGAAGAACTACGCCCACATCACCGAGTTCGGCTTCACCGCCGACGACGTCGGGCTGGCCTGCGGCCCGCTCTACCACGTCGGCGCGCTCGACCTCATCACCACCACAATGATCGCGGTGGGAGCCACGACGATCATCCACCGAGCATTCGACGCCGCGGAAGTCGTCGAGGAGATCGAACGGTCGCGTGTCACCTGCGTGTGGACCGCGCCCGCCATGGTGCGCGCCATCCTCGACGTCCCCGGGATCGAAGGCCGCGACCTGTCCTCGGTCCGGTTGGTGATCGCCGGCGGCGAGAAGATGCCGATCCCCTTCATCGAGCGGCTGCAGCGGACGTTCCCCTCCGCCTGGTTCGCCGACGCCTATGGCCTGACGGAGACCGTCTCGGGCGACACCTTCCTGGACCGCGACAGCACGGTCACCAAGTTGGGCAGCGTGGGCAGGCCGTGCCTCTACCTCGACCTCGAGATCTGGGACGACCACGGTGCTCCTGTCGCCCCCGGGGATCGGGGCGAGGTGGTGCTGCGCGGTCCAAAGGTTTTCAAGGGTTACTGGCGCGACACCGAGGCCACCGCGGCCGCCTTCTCCGGGGGCTGGTTCCACACCGGCGACATCGGCGTGATGGACCCCGACGGTTACGTGTACATCGTCGATCGACTCAAGGACATGATCCTCTCGGGCGGCGAGAACATCGCCGGGTCCGAAGTGGAGCGGGTGCTCTATGAACACGCCGCCGTGCTGGAGGCCGCCGTGGTCGGACGGCCCGACGAGAAGTGGGGCGAGGTGCCCGTCGCCTTCGTGGTGCTGCGCCCTTCGGCGGCAACGACACCCGACGAACTGATCGAGCACTGCCGCGGCGAACTGGCGCGCTACAAGGT
>JANMIX010000523.1:0-8420 GCA_031376015.1 Acidimicrobiia bacterium
CCCACGATGGGCACGTCGGGCTTGCGCACCTTGCCCAACTCAGCCGGGTCGATGTCGGCGTGGATGATCTTGGCGTCGGGGGCGAACGCACCGACGCGGCCGGTGACCCGGTCATCGAAGCGGCTCCCGAGGGCGATGAGCAGGTCGCTGCGCTGCATGGCGGTGACGGCCGTGTAGTTGCCGTGCATCCCCGGCATGCCGAGGCACAGGGGATGGTCGTCGGGGAAGGCGCCTCGGGCCATCAGGGTGGTGACCACGTGGACGTCGGTGAGCTCGGCCAGTTCGCGCAGCGTCTCGGCGGCGCGGGCCTTGAGGATGCCGCCGCCGATGTAGAGCACGGGCCGCTCGGCCGCCAGGATCAGTTCCGCCGCTTCACGGATCTTGCGAGGGTGCCCCGTGGTCGTGGGCCGGTAGCCGGGGAGGCCGGCGATGATCTCCTCGGTCGTGGGCCAGTACCACTCCATGGCCGAGTTGGGGTTCTTGGGGTCGACGATGTCCTTGGGGATGTCCAGTAGCACCGGGCCGGGCCGGCCGGTGGTGGCGATGTGGAACGCCTCGCGCACCGCCCGGGGGATGTCCTGGGCCGACGTGACAAGCTCGTTGTGCTTGGTGACCGAGCGGGTGATGCCGATGGTGTCGCACTCCTGGAATGCGTCGGTGCCGATGGCGCCGGTGGGCACTTGGCCGGTGATGACGATCATGGGGATCGAGTCCATGTAGGCGTCGCACAAGGGGGTCACGATGTTGGTGGCCGCCGGACCGGAGGTCACCATCGCCACCCCCGGGCGCCCCGTCACATGCGCATATCCCTCCGCCATGTGCCCCGCACCCTGCTCGTGGCGCACGAGGATGTGGCGGATGGGGCTGTCGATGATCGGGTCGTACACCGGCAGGATGCAGCCACCGGGCAGGCCGAAGATCACCTCGACGCCTTCCAGTTCGAGGGCCCTGATCAGGGCCTGGCCACCGTTCATCTTCATGGAACTCTCCTGGACAAGGGGGAAGTGGGGTCGAAAACGACGACGACCTCCCGCTTGGGGAGGTCGGGGCGCACGCGGCGGGAGGCAGACGTGCGCTAGGAACGAATTACTACGAGGAGGCGCCGGCTGGACATCGCCAGGAGTCTGGCAGAGGAGGGTGATGGTCTGCAAACGCGCGAATCGGGTACGGTTGACCGAACTTTGCAGACGGAGCGCCCGCGGCTATCTTTCCGCCTTAGCAGTTTGCGGGGAGGGACCCGCCTGTCACTGGGCGAATCCTTGTCCCACCAAACAATCACCACTGGGAGAACACAACGTGCGTAGGACCGCATCGACTATCGGACAATTGACGGCTGGGGTGTTGCTTGCGATTGCACTTGTGCTCTCGTTCAGCGGCCACGCCACCGCTCTCTCGTCCCAGAGCCCGACCGAGTCGTCCTCTGGCTCACCGACGGAGTCCTCCTCGCCGACGGAGTCCTCGAGCACCAACAGCTCGAGCTCGACCGACGTCATCGGTGGCAGCTCGAGCGTGGTCTGCACCCCCGGCAGCACGGTGCCCGGTTGTGTCTCCACCGGCATCAACTTGGCGGTGCCCTTGGCGGTTGGTGGCGGCCTGCTGCTGCTGCTCATCGGCGCCCGCCGCATGCTGGGCACCAGCGAGCACTGACGAACCTCTGCCGTGGCGGCGCCTGAGCGCCGGCGCAGGCGATCGTGGATCGTGATAGGGGCGGGGGCGCTGAGCGCCCTCGCCCTGTTCGCGTTCATCGATCTACTGCGGATCCGTGCCGACCTCACCGGCGGGCAGGACGCCCTCCGGTCCTTCGACCTGGAGCAGGCCAGCACGCCGGGCGGTATCCGCGCCACCACCGGGGCCGCCCGAAGCCGGCTCGACCGTGCCGCTGCCACTGCCCGGCACAGCTGGTCGCTGGGATTGCTGGCGCACCTGCCGGGGGGCGGCACACAGATCAGGGCGCTGCGTGAACTGACCGGCGCGGCGGCCCGGATCGGCGAGCTGGCCGATGACGCCGCCGAGGACGTGGACGTCGCCCTGGCGGCCACCAAAGGTCACCCGGAGAAGCGGGTGACCCTGCTCGACGTCGCGCTCGAGCAGATCGGCAGGGTCGACGGCGCGCTGTCGACGATCGACCCTGGCGCACACGGCCGCCTGGTGCTGCCCCTGGCTGATGCCCGCGACCAACTCGTGCGCCGCCTCGACAAGGCGCGTTTCCAGCTGGCCGACGCCCGGCGCCAGGCCACCGCCCTACGGGCCTTCTTGGCCGGGCCGAGCCGTGCGCTGGTGCTGGCGGCCAACAACGCCGAGATGTCGGGCGGCGCCGGTTCGCTGCTGTTCGGGGCACCGGCTCGAGTCGAGGCGGGCAACATCGACCTGGCCGAGATGGAGCCCCTCGGCCTCTACTTCATGGGCCAGGACTACTGGGTCCACACCGCGGGGGACGTCGACCGGGGCTACACCAAGATCGGGGTCGGGGGCGACTGGCGCGGAGCGTCGGCGGATCCCAACTTCCCGCTCATGGCCGAGGTGATGTACCGGATGGCGCCGCTCACCAAACTGGGCCCGCTCGACACGATCATCGTCGTCGACGCCATCACGCTGCAGCACCTGCTGGCCGTGACCGGCCCGGTGTCGGTGGCGGGCACCACCTATGACGCCGGCAATGTGCTGCAGACCATCCTGAACGAGAACTACCTGCGCATCGACCGCCAGGCCCGCTACGACCTCCAGGGCACGATCGCCAAGGCCATCTTCGAGAAGATCCGTTCGGGCGACACCCCACTGACCACGCTGGTCTCGACCCTGCGAACGGCGGCCGAAGGCCGGCACCTGCTGGCCTGGTCGCGGGACCCCGATCTCGAAGCGGTGTGGGACGCGGTGGGCGCGTCGGGCCGGATCCCACCCGACGGGATGCTCATTTCCATGGAGAACTTCGACGGCAACAAGCTCGACTGGTACCTGCAGCCGCACGTGGACCTCAAACTGGTAGGCAGTCGCGACGGTCGGGTGCACGCCGAGATGACCTTCATCGTCACCAACCCGCCTCGAAATCCCACATCGACCCAGATCGAGGGCGGCACCGACAACGCCCACTTCTTCTGGCTCGATCTGCACCTGCCGGGCGGTACCACCAACCTGCGCTCGGTCGACAAGGCGTTCCAGACCGGGGGCAACGACCCGCCCTCCACCTTCGGGGTGATCATCGATTCGGTGCACACCGGCGAGACGAAGTCGTGGCGCTTCTCTTTCGACCTGCCAGCGGGACTGTCGAAGCTGCAAGTGCTGCCGTCGGCGCGGGTCCATCCGCTCACGATGCGGGTGAACGGCTTCGCCACCGATGACGCCGTGGCCCGCGACCTGTCGCTGGCCGGCCTGCCCGGCTCGCAGGCGCCCCGGCCTCACAACAGGCTGCTGGTCGGCTGCGTGCTCGGCCTGCTCGCGCTGGCCTGGAGCCTGGTGGCCTATCGCACCCAGCAGCGCCGGCCGTCGGACCCGATCGGGCCCATGCCGTTCGACGTGGCCGTCGCCACCTGGCTGTTGCTCGCCGCCGCCGCCGTGCTGCTGGCCGGTGTGGCGGTTCACGCCTGATCCGGGCCGCGCCCGGTGCCCGGCCGCGGCGAACCCGCCGCGCCCGACCTGCGCTCAGGCTTCGGTGATGGCCCCGCGCTCGGCGCCCTGGGCCAGGCGGGCGTACTTGGCCAGCACACCCGAGGTGTAGCGGGGTTCGGGGAGCTTCCAGGCCAGCTTGCGGCGCTCGAGTTCGGCAGCGTCGACGTCGAGTTCGATGGAGTGGGCCGTCACGTCGATCACGATACGGTCACCGTCGGCCACGAAGGCGATGGGGCCGCCGTCGACGGCCTCAGGGGCCACGTGGCCGATGCAGAACCCGTGGGTGCCGCCGGAGAAGCGGCCGTCGGTGACCAGGGCGCAGTCGCCACCGCGGCCCACGCCCTTCATGGCGCCGGTGACGGCCAGCATCTCGCGCATGCCGGGGCCGCCCTTGGGACCCTCGTAGCGGATCACCACGCAGGTGCCCGGTTCGATGCTGCCGGCCAGGATCGCCTCCATGGCGGCGTCCTCTCCGTCGAAGACCCGCGCCGTGCCCTCGAAGCGCTGGAAGTCGATGCCCGCCACCTTCACCACCGAGCCACGCGGCGCCAGCGAGCCGGTGAGGATGGCCAGACCCCCGACCGGGTGCAGCGGCGCCGAGAGCGGATGCACCACCGCGCCGTCCACTGCGGGCGGGTCGAGGTCGGCCAGATTCTCGGCCACCGTCTTGCCGGTGACGGTGAGACAGTCGCCGTGCAGCAGGCCCGCCTCGAGGAGGTGCCGCATCACCATGGGGATGCCGCCGACCTTGTCGAGATCGACCATGTGGTACTTGCCGTGGGGTTTGGTGTCGGCGATGTGGGGCACCCGAGCGGCGATGTCGTTGAAGTCCTGCAGGGCCAGTTCGACCCGGGCCTCATTGGCGATGGCGAGCAGGTGCAGCACCGCATTGGTGGAGCCACCGAGGGCCATGACCACGGCGATGGCGTTGTGGAAGGCCTCCTTGGTCATGATCTGGCGGGGGCGCAGACCCAACTCCAAGAGGCGGATCACGGCCTCACCGGAGCGGAAGGCGAACTCGTCGCGACGGGCGTCGGGGGCAGGGGCACACGCGCTGCCGGGCAGCGACATGCCCAGGGCTTCGGCCACCGAGGCCATGGTGTTGGCCGTGAACATGCCGGCGCACGAGCCTTCGCTGGGGCAGGCGTTGCACTCGATCGCCTTGAGTTCCTCGGCCGACATGGTGCCCGCCGCGTGAGCGCCCACCGCCTCGAACACCGACACGATGTCGAGCGCGCGGCCCTCGTACTCGCCGGGCAGGATCGTGCCGCCGTAGACGAACACCGACGGCAGGTTCACCCTGGCGGCGGCCATGAGCATGCCGGGCAGGCTCTTGTCGCAGCCGGCGAAGGTGACCATGGCGTCGAAGCGTTCGGCGTGCATCACCGTCTCCACCGAGTCGGCGATGATCTCGCGCGACACCAGCGAGGCCCGCATGCCCTCGTGCCCCATCGAGATCCCGTCGGACACGGCGATGGTGGTGAACTCGATGGGGAAGCCCCCGGCGGCGCGCACGCCCTCCTTGCACCGCTTGGCCAAGCGGTCCAACGGCAGGTTGCACGGCGTCACCTCGTTCCACGACGAGCACACCCCCACCTGCGACCGCCCCCAGTCGTCGTCGGTCATGCCGATGGCCCGCAGCATCGCCCGGGCCGGCGCCCGTTCGAAACCTTCGGTGACCTCGTAGCTGCGGGGCTTCATGGGATCGGCCATGGCCGGAGGCTAGTGGCGCGTCCCCGTGGGATCGCCAACGAGTTCGGCCGGAAATGGTCCCGACCGCCAGATCCTCCTGGAGCATGCTGGACCAATGGAGAACGGGGTTCGTTCCAACTTCCGGCGCCTGCTGTCGGCCTCGGCGCTGTCGAACCTGGCCGATGGCATCTTCGTGGTGGCACTCCCCCTCCTGACCCTGCGCATCACCTCGAGTCCGGCTCAGGTCGCCGGGGTCAGCCTGGCGGGCCGTTTGCCCTGGCTGCTCTTCGCCCTGCAGGCCGGCGCGCTGGCCGACCGGCTCGATCGGAAACGCACCATGGTGCGCGTCGACACGGCGCGGGGGTTGCTCATCGGCGCCATCGGGCTGATGGTGGCGGTCGGGCACGAACAACTGTGGGCGCTCTACGGCGCCGCCTTCGCTCTCGGGGTGGGCGAGACCCTGTTCGACACCGCCGCCCAGTCGATCCTGCCCACTGTCGTGGGGCGCGACCATCTCGACCACGCCAACGGGCAACTGCAGGCCACCGAGATCACCACCAACCAGTTCGTCGGGCCGCCCCTGGGTGGGGTGCTGGCCGGGGTGGCCATCGCCAGTGCGTTCTTCTCCAGTGCGTTCTGCTACCTGGCCGCGCCCCTGCTGTTGCGGCGGCTGCAGGGATCGTTCCGCCCCGCGGCTCGGGGACCGCACCAACCGATGCGTCAGGAGATCGCCGAGGGGGTGCGCTGGCTGTGGCGCCATCGGCTCCTGCGTACCTGTGCCCTGCTGGTCGGTGGCATGAACCTGGCCGAGATGGCCATCTTCGCGGTGTTCCCGCTCTTCGCGGTGCGACCGGGCCCTCTCGGGCTCACCGACGCCGGTTACGGCGTGCTGCTCACCACCATGGCAGTGGGTTCGGTCGCGGGCAGCGCCCTCACCCCACGGCTGGTGGGCCGATTCGGCCGAGCCCGAATGCTGTTCGTGTCGGTGCTCGCCTTCGCCGTGCAGCCAATGGCGTTGCTCACCGAACGGCTGCCGGTGATCGCGTTCGTGTGGGCGGCGGGATCGGCCATCGGCATTGCCTGGAACATCATCACCGTGTCGCTGCGCCAACGCATCGTGCCCGACCACCTGCTGGGCCGGATCAACTCGGCCTACCGGCTGCTGGCGTGGGGAACGATGCCCATCGGGGCTGCGCTGGGCGGGGTCGTGGCGGAGCTGAGCTCGGTGCGCACGGTGATCTGGATCGGCGCGTTGGGTTGGACTGCCCTGGCGGTGGCGACGCTCACGATCACCGAGACGGCCATCCTCGCCGCCGAGAGAGAGGCCGCCGCCGAACGCGACACAGCCCCCGAGGCGGAGGCGTGAGCCGGCCGCGCACTACACGGGCCGACGATCGTGAGATCGCCCGGCTGGCCATCCCGGCCTTCGGCGCGCTGGTGGCCGAACCGCTCTACATCCTGGCCGATACCGCCGTGGTGGGGCACCTGGGCACGAGGGAACTGGCCGGCCTCGCCGTGGCGTCCACCGCCCTGCTGACCGGCTTCGCCCTGTGCATCTTCCTCGCCTATGGCACCACCGCGTCGATCGCCCGGCGCCTCGGCGCCGGCGACGAAGCGGGCGCCCTGCACGAGGCGGTGCAGGGGCTGTGGCTGGCGCTGCTGGTCTCGGCGCCGTTGGTGGCCGGGGGGCTGATCTTCGGCGACGGGCTCGTACATCTCCTCGGCGCCCGGGGCGACATCGCCGGTTTCGCCCTCGAGTACCTGCGCATCTCCCTGGCGGGAGCGCCGGCATTGCTGCTCGGTCTCACCGCCACCGGATGGCTCCGGGGGAAGCGCGACATGCGCACCCCGCTGGCCGTGGCCGTGGTCACCAACATCGTGAACCTGGTGCTCGAGATCGTGCTGATCCCCGGCCTCGGGTACGGCATCGGCGCGTCCGCCCTCGCCACCGTGGTGGCCCAGTGGCTGGGCGCCGCCGTCTACGTCCGGCACGTGCTCTCCCCTGCCCTCCGGGCCGGGGTGAGCCTGACCCCCGACCCGGTGGCGCTGCTGCGAATGGGTCGCACGGCGCGAGATCTGATCCTGCGCACCGCGGCGTTGCGGGGGTCGCTCACCTTGGCCACCGCGGTGGCGGCCCGGATCGGCACGGTGGAGGTGGCGGCGCATCAGATCGCCTACGAGGTGTGGTCGTTCCTGGCCCTGGCGCTGGACGCGGTGGCCATCGCCGGCCAGACCTTGGTGGGCGGTGCACTTGGCGCCGGACAGAGCGACCGTGCGGGGGAACTGGCGGCGCGCATGATCCGCCTGGCCGTGTACTTCGGGGTGGTGTGCGGGGTGGCGGTACTGGCCAGCAGAGGCGTGCTGGGACAGGTCTTCACCGGCGACGAGCGGGTGTCTGCCCTGGCCGGCTTCCTACTGGGGTATGTCGGCCTGCTCCAACCGTTGAGCGGTTACGTGTTCGCGCTCGATGGGATCCTCATCGGTGCGGGCGACCAGCACTACCTCGCCGGCGCCATGACCGGCGCCGCCGTGGTGATGGTGCTCGGCGCCGCCGCCGTGCTGGGCTGGGGGTTGGGTATCGGCTGGCTGTGGGCGACCATGGCCGGGTTCATGGCCGCCCGCGGGGTGGGGCTGTGGCTGCGGTACCGCAGCGGCGAATGGCGGGTCACCGGCGCCGTACGGGGCTGAGGGACAGGTCAGAATCCGGTTCCGCAGAACGGGGCGCGGGCGGTGGCGAACACCCGGTCGGCGACCCGCACCGCGTCGACATCGCCGTGCAGGCGGCCGGCCGCCCGCAAGGTCGAGGCCCGCACCGCGCCGGTCCACAGCGAGCCCAGGTCGCGCACGTCGACCTGCAGATCGGCGGCCGAACCCTGGGCGGGAACGCACTTGCCCGGCGCGTCGGGGCCGTCGCTGTCCAGCCGGAACGTGCCGCTGGCGGCCCCGTAGGGGCGGAAGGCATCGACGACGTCGATGACCAACGAACCCTGGGCACCGTAGGAGCGTGCGGACAGCGCGGCGGGCACGTCCATCAAGCGCACCCACAGCCAGTCGTCCACGAAGGCGGCGTCGTAGGCACGGGGATCTCGGAGCCGCCACTTGAGCGGATCGTCGACCGGCCGGTC
>JANMIX010000536.1:0-3420 GCA_031376015.1 Acidimicrobiia bacterium
GCCCGGTGTCGGACTGCCCGGCGCTCCCGGCGGATCGGTGCACTGGTTTCCCGGTAAGTCGGTGCCTTTCGTGCCCGGCGCCCCCCGAGGCGCGGAGCAACCATCGGTGGGGGCGGGGCGGACCTGGACCAGCGGCATACGGGGCCGGGTGGGGTTGGTGGGGTCGCGTTCGACCAGCACGCGGTGGCCGGGTGGGCCGATGGCGAGAAGGTTGTGGCGGGTCTTGTGGTGGTGGTCGGTGGAACACAACCAGTCGAGGTCGTCGATGTGGGTGGTGCGGGTGTACGCCCAGCCGACGGTGTGATCGATCTCGAGACGATGGGTGGACCCGCACCCCACGATCGAACACCTCGGCCCCCGGGCCTCCAGGGCGGTGCGTTGGGCGGCGGTGACCTGCCGGCCCAGATGCACCACCGAGCGGATGTCGACGCCGTCGCGAAACACCACCGCCATGGCGGCATCGCCGAACATGGCCCGCACCGCAGCGACCGACACCGGGCCGACGCCGGCGATCTCACAGACCTCGGCCCCCTCGGCGATTCCCCGATTGAGGGCGTTGATGTCGACCAGCGCGATGACCTTGCGTTCGGGACGCACCGCACCAGCCGCCGCCCGCGCCCTCCCGCCCGACGCACCCGACACGCCCCCGCCCGACGCACCCGACACGCTCGAACCCGCGCCGCGGAGCAGGTCGGCCACGACGTCGGCCACGTAGGCAGGGACCGATTCGCGGCGGTCCTCCTTGCGGGCTGCGGCGAACTCGGCGTCGACCAGGGGGGCGAGGTACGCGTCGATGTCGGCACCCACCTCGGGCAGGACCCGCAGCAGCAGGTTGTACATACCGTCGGCGTCCGTCCAACGCTTCACGCACCGCAGCCGGCGCTGACGGGCCCGCCGGGCCTCCTCGTCCCGATCGCTCCGGGCGTGCTCACGGGCCGCCTCGTCGCGCAACTCGCGGTGCGACAACGTCTTCGCGGCATCGATGAGCTTCGTCTCGGCCTCCGGGTCGCCGGCAGCACCGGCGATCACCTCGGCCTGCTCGGACGACACCTCCCCGGCCCGCAACGCGGCATCCAAGCGGGACTGGTCTCGCAGCTTGCGGCCCGTGTGCAACCGGCGTTGCGCATCGGCCGGCGACGTGCCCGTCGACGCGGCAATCCCGTCCGCGGCGGACTTGGCGCCGCGGGCCTGCCACACCCCGCACCGTTCATAGCGAGGCGCCAGGCGGGTGATCGCCCCATCCACCAGACGGCGCATGACCACCAACGTGTCGAACACCGGCCCAACCGACGGGGCGGGGAGCGCATCGGGATCCAACGCGGCACACAAGGCACGCACCTCGTCGAGCACGACGCGGTACTGCCCCGGCGCCCCCAGCGAGGTCGGATCGAACATATATGTTCAGTCTTCCCGCGGGGTGTGTCAGCGAAGGCCGAATCGCGAAGAAAATTGCGACGCCAGCCCGAGCCAACGACCGTCAGTCGTGAGGGGCGTGGTCGTGGGCGTGCCGATGGTGGAGGTCGGGCACGTGCGGGTGGGCGTGCACGAGGGGTTCGTGCCGGTGACGGTGCGTGTGCGGCTCGCCGACGCCGACGCCGACGCCAACGCCAACGTCGACATCGGCATGCGCATGCGCATGCTGATGGTGGGCGTCGTGCACGTGTTCGTGGGTGTGGTCGATGGCGGCGTGGGAGTGCGGATGCTCGTGGCCCGAGCCCACCACGAGCAGGGCACCGGCCAGGGCGATGCCGAGGGCGAGGAGCTGCGTCCCCGAGGCGTGGTCACCGAAGGCGGTCCATGCCACCGCGGCGCCGACGAAGGGGGCGAGCGAGAAGACCAGTTGGCCGCGGGCGGCGCCGAGATCCCGGGCGCCGGCCACCCACAACGTGATCGATGCGCCGTAGCCGATGGCGCCGGTCAACAGGGCCACGGCGATGAGGCCGGGGCCCGGCAGCGGCGTGCCGAGCGCCACGGCCAGCACCGCGTTGGTGGTCCCGGCGATGACACCCTTGGCCAGGGTGATGTGCTCGGGCGGGACCGAGGCGAGCTGGGCCGTCACGGCGTTGTCGACGCCCCAGCACAGGCAGGCGCCGATGACGAGGAGCGCGCCGAGCCGGAGCTGCGGCGTGCCCGACCAGGTCAGCAGCGCGCCGGCGGCAGTGACGAGCGCGATGCCCGTCACGACACGGCGGCCGAGGTATTCGTGGAAGGCGACAGCGGCGATCACGGCGGTGGCCACCACCTCGAGGTTCAGCAGCAGCGACCCGGTGGCGGCCGAGGTGCGGGCCAGGCCCGAGGTGAGCAGCAGTGGGCCGGCCAGCCCGCCGGCCAGCACCGCGAGGGCGAGTTGCCAACCGCCGCGGCGCAGGTTGCCCAACGCCCGGGCCGAGGTGCCCACGAGCGGGGCGACGGCGAGGGCGGCGCCGATGTAGAGCAGGCCGGCCACCATCTGCGGGCTCGTGCGGTCCACCAGCCGCGACGCCACCGGCACGGTCGAACCGAACAGCACCGCCGCCAGCGCGCAGCGCACCATGCCCCGCGCCGCGCCCGACGACGGGTCCGCAGACGACGGTGGCCGCGTCACCATGCCGGTGCCGACCACCGTCGTGTGTGGTGCGACGCAGGCACGAGGTTCAACGTCGCCACCGCAACACCCTGCCACGGCGTTGGCGTCCCACAGGCGGAAACCCGCGGTGCGAGTGGCTGGCTACACCTGGCGACCGAGGAATGCCGCGAGCTTGTCGGCGGGCGACGCCGCGGCCGGAACGTCCATCACAGGACCGAACGGGGCCCCGGAGCCGTCGGGGCCACGGAACTCGTCGGGGATGAATCCCTTCGCGATCTCGAGGAGTTGAGTGGCCAGCTCAGGATCGAGATCAGTCGGCTGGCCGGTGGCGGTGGCCAGATCCCACCCGTGGGCGAACATGTCGTTGGTGGCGAGGCTCATGAACGCCGCGACGGGCAGCTCGGCGGCGGGCAGCTTCACCATCCGCTCCTGCGCGCCCGGTGCCCCGAAGGCAGCGAGGCTGGCGGCGACGCCCTGGTCGTAGGCGGCAAGCAGATCGCCGCCCGCGTAGTCGACGCCGTGGATCGGGTCGGGATCGGGGGCGACCCCGGCATCGACGCAGAGTGCGAACCAGTTCGCCCCTTCGGCGATGTGATTCACCAGCGCCCGTACGTTCCAGGAGCCGCACGGAGTCGGGCGCTCGTAATCGGCAGCCGTGACGTTGGCCAGGATCCCCCGCGTCGTCGCAAACGCCTTCGCCAGTGTGTCAGTCGCCATGTGGAGCGTTACGACGGGGCAGGAAGGCTCGAGTTGAACATGTCGTCGACGATGAGCCAGGTGCCGTCGCCCTGACGCCGCCAGACCTCGATGTACTTGCCGTGATCGTCGGGCGCACCGGGGATCTGCATGTCGAA
>JANMIX010000563.1:0-1655 GCA_031376015.1 Acidimicrobiia bacterium
GTAGGTCCGGTTCGATCTCGTGGTGCACCGGGTGCGGGTCCAGTTCGATGTCGTGGAGAACGAGCTCGATGACGGTGGCGAGCTGCATGGGTTCGCTCACCACCGCCAGGCGTCCCTGGTCGATCTGGGACAGGTCGAGCAGGTCGTCGATGAGGAGTTCGAGTCGGCGGCTGTTCGCCACAATGCGAGCGGCGACCAAGGCGAGTGCCTCGTCGTTCATCGTGCGGGGCTCGCTGGCGAGGAGTTGCGCCATACCCGAGATGGAAGTGAGCGGCGTGCGCAACTCATGGGAGATCACCCGGAGGAAATCGCTGCGGAGCCGCTGGAGCTCGCGCAGCTCCGCCAGCATGGCGGCCTCCCGCTCGAAGAGCTGGGCGTTCTGAACTGCGGCGGCGATGGTCGGGACGAAGGACAGCACCAGCGAACGAACGTGCGCGTCGAAGGCATCGACGACCGGCGAATCGAACTGCACGACGCCGATCGGCTCGCCGTGGAGGATGAGAGGGACGCCGAAGTAGGCGCGGACGCCGCCACTGATGCCCTTGGCCCGGCCCTCGGGATGGACCCGCTCGTCCACCGTCACGTCGGGGATGTAGCAGGGCTCACCGGTCGCTGCGATGGTGCCTGAGACGCCACGCCCGACAGGGATGCGAACCGTCATCGCCTCCGGTGTCGCCGGTGGATCGGTTGCCGCAGCGACGAGGGCGTCCCCGTCGATGAGTTGGATGGCGCCACCACCGAAATCGAACAGACGGCGGAGAGCCGTGAGACCGGCATCGAGCACGCCCTGCAGGTTCAGGTGCGCCGTGACATCCCGGCTCAGCTCCAGTAAGAGAACACCGCGGTCTGCGCCGGTAGCGCCGTAGTCGATGCTCATTGCCTCGGCTGAGCCCAGTCGCCATCCAGCGGTGGGCCGGTCGTCTGCGAGACGGCACTGCTCGTCTCGATCACGTGGTCACCCTACCGCCGCTGTCGCTTCGGCGGTCTCGCGACGACCGCATCAGGAGCCCCCACTCGGCTAGTACGGCCCAGAACGAGACGTCGCCGATCTCGGACAAGGGCGGTTCCTTCGTGGTCGTCAGGGTGCACAGCGTTCGCTTAGCGTTGCGGTGATGCCGGCTTCCTCCCACCTGTGCTCCCCGGTGGACGGTCGCGGTTGAGCGAACTACCGGATTGGAAGGCCCGACCCGAGAGCCCGGACTACGGCGTGACCCGGCGACGGCTGGTCGACGCCGCCGAGGACATCGTGCGCGACCAGGGGGCGGCCGCCCTGCGCCTCGACTCGGTGGGCGACGCCGTGGGTCTGCATCGCTCGTCGGTCTACCGCTACTTCAACTCCAAGGAGGAGTTGCTCACCGCGGTGGTGGTGCAGGCAACGCTGCGGGTCGGGCACGAGGTCATCGCCGAGTTGGGAGAGAACGCCGGTCCGGAACGGTTCCTGGTGGAAGGTCTCGCCCTGGCGCTGGCGGCCATCGCCAACGATCCCGTGCACTGTTCGCTGATGGCGCCTTCGGCCAGCGAGGCCATGGCACGGGTCGGTGCCCGAGCGCTCACCGAAGGGATGCGGCCGCTGGTCGAGCCGATGTTCGTGGCGGCGACGGAGCGGGGCATCCTGCGGGCCGGGGTCACCCCCGACGATGCGCTTCTCTGGCTTC
>JANMIX010000596.1:0-3143 GCA_031376015.1 Acidimicrobiia bacterium
GTGCCCATCTCGGCGATCCTGTTCGGTGGCCGTCGCGCCTCCAACGTGCCGCTGGTGACCGAGGCCCGGGACTGGCAGCACGGGGTCTTCCTCGGCTCGATCATGTCCTCGGAGACCACTGCCGCCCAGGCCGGTGCCGTCGGCAAGCTGCGCTTCGACCCCTTCGCCATGCTCCCGTTCTGTGGCTACAACATGGCCGACTACTCCGCCCACTGGTTGGAGATCGGCGAGGGCGCCGACCCCGACAAGCTGCCCAAGCTGTTCTGGGTCAACTGGTTCCGCAAGGGCGAGGACGGCAAGTTCCTGTGGCCGGGCTACGGCGACAACAGCCGGGTGCTCAAGTGGATCATCGAGCGCGTCGAGGGCTCCAGCGAAGCCGTGCAGACCCCGATCGGGCTGGTGCCCGGCCCCGGTGCCATCGACACGACCGGCCTCGACATCGACGACGCCACCATGACGCGACTGCTGTCCGCCGATCCCGACGGCTGGCGCCAGGAGATCCCCCAGATCGAGGCCCACTACGCCTCTCTCGGCGAGGGCGTCCCCGCCACCCTCAAAGAGGAACTGGCGTCGCTCGACAAGCGGCTCGCCGGCTGAGCAAGCCGGATCGTAGGAAAACGCACACCGCCGGCGGACCCATTGGTCGGCCGGCGGCGGCGTCTTTCGGTGGGGTTGTCCGGGGTCGTGATCGACCCGGCGGCGATCAGGCGTGGCGGCTGGGAAGGGGCAGCAGGCCCACCGACCGGCACTTGTCAGCCATGTCGGACAGCTCGGCAACATAGGCGTCGCGGGTGAGGATGCCATCGAGGTACTGGCGGCGAAGATCGAGGAACATGGCCTCCACCAGCAGGTCCACGAACTGGTCGAAGAGGCGGCCCTGCAGGGAGCTGTTGCCGTCGACGAGCTGAATCGTGCACAGGACATCGTCCTGCTCGCCGGAGACCCGGTGGATGAGGCGATCGTGGGCATCCATGGTTGTCTGATTCGCCACGACCGGCGTGCTCCCCTTCCCGCAAATTGGCAGAGAAGGAAAAAATCTGGAGAACTCCGGCACCCCTCTCCGACAAGCCAGGCGGTCCGGCATGACTACGATCACGCCATCCATCACGAGGAGGACCGGCCGTGGCCGTCAGCGCCTACATCCTGATCCAGACCGAGGTCGGCAAGGCCGCCCGGGTTGCCACCGAGGTGGACGCCATCGAGGGCGTCGTGTCGGCCGAGGACGTGACCGGGCCCTACGACGTCATCGCCCGGGCCGAGGCCAGCAGCGTGGACGAACTCGGCAAGATGGTCGTGAGCCGCGTCCAGATGATCGACGGCATCACACGCACCCTCACCTGTCCGGTCGTGCACCTCTAGCGACGCTGGTGCTCGCCGCCCTCGAACTGCTCCGCTTCCATCGGGGGTTCGCCTGGATCGTCATCGTGGCCAATGCGCTGGCCGGCTGTTGGGCCCTCGCGGCCCACTGGCGGCCCCCGCTCCGCACGAGAGCGCTTTGGTGGTTCACGGTGCTGGCCGAACTCACCATTTTCGTGCAGGTCGTCATCGGCGTTCTCATCGTCAACATCGATGACATTCAACCGAAGCAGTTCCACCTGCTCTACGGGTTCGCCGGCATCATCGCGGTGGGGATCATCTACAGCTACAAGACGACCTCCCCCTGGGTGCGCGACCGCATCTACCTGGTGTACGGCGGCACCGGTCTGTTCCTGATGGGTCTGGGGATCAGGGCCATGCTCGTGGCCCGCTGAGCGGATCGGCGGCGAGAACCGGACTCAGGCGGGGTCGACGACGTCGTCGCCGGCGAGGGTGGTGCGCGGCGTCCAGTTCAGGTCCCCCGTCGCCCTCAGCTCCCGGGCGGCGGGCACAGGATCGGGGTCGGCGAACAGGCGGGTGTCGGCATAGTCGATGTCGCCGGCGGTGGCGTCGGCCATCCAGCAGCTCGCCTCCAGGGCGATGCCGTTCGGGTCGGTGAAGTAGATCGAGCGCATGACGTCGTGGTCCACCACCACGGTGACCTCGCACTGATGTTCCCGCAGCCGGTCTGCCAACGCCTCGAGGGCGGCCTGGTCGCGGAGGTGCAGCGAGAGGTGATCGAACTGGATGGCCCGCTTGTCGAACACGCCGGCCGGTTTCGCGAACTCATCGACCTTGTCGGCGTACTCGAAGAAGGCGACCGTGGACCCTTCGCCGATCTGGAAGAAGTAGTGCCGGAAGGTGGGCGTGCCGAGGTGCGCCACCAGCGGGCAGCCCAGCACGCCGTGGTAGAAGCGCACGGTGGCGTCCATGTCGTTGGTGATCAGCGCAAGGTGATGCACGCCCTGCCAGTTGGGATTCGGCGTCATGGCGGTCACGGTACCGGCCCTCCCGCCGGACTGCGCCGGCCGAGGTAGCCGAGCAGGCGATCCTGCAGCGGCGCGGTCTCCGCCACGCCGACCGCCTCGCCGAACACCCCGCTGCCGCGCACCATGGCTTCGAGGGGCTGCCAGGTCGCCCACAGCATCTCCACCGTCTCGGCGTCGATGCGGTGGTCGGTGCGCTCGAGGGCCTGAGCCAGATCCCAACCGTGCACTGCCAGGTCGGTGATCATCTGGGTGAGGTACACCCGGCACGGTTCATCCCCATACGACAGGTGCACGGTGCGCTCGAGGGCGCCGGGAGCGCCGAAGGCCGCGATGGCCAACTCGATGCCCGCTCGCCAGGCCGCGGCGCCGTCATCGCCGAGCAGGTCGCCGTCGTAGCGGTCGCCCACCTGGGCGACGGTCTCGCCGGCCACCAGGTGCGGCGCCCAGAACTGCTCACCCACCACGTGGTTCACCAAAGCGTGCACATCCCAGTCGGCGCACGGGGTGCTCCGGGTCCAGTCGCGCGGCCCGAGTGTGGCGACCAGGGCGCCGAAGGTGCCGGCGTTGGTCGAGAACAACTGGAGCAGGTCATGGTCCATGGAGTCTCCTTCGGTCGCCCGGTTCAGTACGCGGCCGCCAGGATGGCGCGAGCGTCGTCCTCGCTGACCGTTCTCGGATTGTTGCGCACATTGTGGTTCGACGGCGCCATCCGGGCCACCGCGTCCAGATCCTCCAACGTGACGCCGCACTCGCCCAGGCCCGAGGGGAGGCCGACGGAGGCGACCAGCGCCTCCACCG
>JANMIX010000649.1:0-4447 GCA_031376015.1 Acidimicrobiia bacterium
TCCCGCAGGGCCCGGTCGAACAGGCCGCGCAACTGCGGCGAGTAACTGCCGAACGCGTTGCCGACCTGCGCCGTTGCTTCGTCCCAGGTGCAGGCCGATGCGGCGGGGTCTCCCACCGGCGCCAGCAGGTCCCACCACGGCAGGCCGCCGTCGTGGCCGAGCAGGCCTGCCTTGGTCTGCAGGTAGCGCCGGAACTTCGGGAACGACGCCGTGACCGCCGACTGCATCGCCGCCAGCGTCGCCCGGTCGACCGCGTTGGCGAAGAGGGCGGGTTCCAGGCCGTCGGGCCATCCCCGCCGCCGGTTCAGCACTACCGCCTGTCCTTTCACCCCGTTGAGGGCGGCGGCCAGCGGCACCGCCACGGTGGGCCACGCGGTCTGCTCCGCTTCCCATGCGGCGCGGCGCACCGCCGCCACGGGGTGCCCCGCCAGGCCCCGCACCGCCGACATGGGCAACGTCTCGGTGCGGCCGTCGGGCATAGCCACCGCCGCCGTGAGCCGGCTGGTGATGTCGCCGTGCAGGCGGGCCCACGCCTGTCCGCCGGTCAGGTTCAACTCGGCGGCCAGGTCCTCCTCCGTCTCGGTCATCTGGCGCGTCGCCGACTCCTCGGCCCGCTGCAGGGGCCAGGCGTGCCGAGCGGTCTCCTCCCCGGCGCTCACCAACGCGCCGGCGCCGAGGGAGGCAACCCAGGCGGCGAAGCGGGTGCGTAGGGTGCGCAGACGGGCGAGGGAGGGCTGCAACTGCGAGTTGGCGGCCACCGCCTGGTCGTTGCCGGCCTCGGTGGTGATGAGCGCGTGCAGGTAGGCCGTCACCAGGTTCACCTGCTCGAGCACCTCGTTGGTGGTCCCCAGCACCTCCTCGACCGCAGTGATCTCCTCCGGCGTGGGGGCATGAGTCGTCCCGCCGCGCACGCCGTGCCGGTCATACAGCGATGCCAGCCGGTCGACGCCGGCCATCAGGCCCTCGTGCGCAGCGGTGAACTGGCGCGAGTCCAAGGAGGGGAAGAACGGGGTCAGGTCCCAGGTCGGCAGGGGTGCGGTGTCGGTCGAGGCTTGGGGCATCGGGGTTCACGCTACCGGCGGGGTCGAATTGAGCGCCCGCGAGCCGGCACCTTCTGGGCGCGCCCGGGTTCGGTCCGGCCTCGCCCTTTTCGCGTCCCGCTACGGTGGAGGGACCTTCGGGGGTCGTTCAAGTGGCAGGACAGCAGACTTTGGATCTGCGAATCGAGGTTCGATCCCTCGCCCCCGAGCCAACGTGGTACACCCGTAGGTGATGCCCGCACGCCACCTCGCCGCAATCGTCCTCGCCGCCGGTGAGGGCACCCGCATGCGCTCCACCCGTCCCAAGCCGTTGCACCTGCTCTGCGGGCGGCCCATGGTGCTCTACGTGCTCGACGCGCTGCGCACCTCCGAGGTCGAGCGGGCGGTTGTGGTGGTGGGTCACGGGGCCGAGAAGGTGACCAAGCGCCTCCAGGAAATTGACTCCTCGCCCGCAGTGCTCGACTTCGTCGAGCAGGTCGTGCAACGGGGAACCGGCGATGCGGTGATGGTGGCGCTCAACGTGTTCCCCGACGATGCCGAGGACGACGACGACGTGCTGGTCCTGCCGGGCGACACGCCGCTGCTGCGACCCGAGACCATTGCCGCCCTTGTCGCCGAGCACCGCGCCGGGGCCGCCGCGTGCACCATGCTCACCGCGGTGGTGCCCGACCCCACCGGTTACGGCCGCATCGTGCGCACCCGCGAGGGCAACGTGGAGCGCATCGTCGAGCACCGCGACGCCACCGAGGAGCAACTGGAGATCCAGGAGATCTGCACCTCGATCTACTGCTTCCGCCGCAGTGTGCTGGCGCCCGCGCTGCGCCGGGTGACCCCCGACAATGCCCAGGGCGAGCTGTACCTGACCGATGCCGTGGCGGTGTTGCGCGAGGCGGGCTATCCGATCCGGGCGGTGGTGGCCGAGGACCCTGGGGAGACCGAAGGGGTGAACGACCGCCGGCAGTTGGCGGCCTGCGAAGCAGTGTTGCGCCGGCGTACCAATGAGGACTGGCAACGCCAGGGCGTCACCATGGTCGATCCCGATCGCACCTACATCGACATCAGCGTGCGCCTCGCCCCCGACGTGACCCTGTTCCCCGGCACGATCCTCCAGGGCGACACCGTGGTGGGCATCGGCGCCGAGATCGGTCCCGACACCCGCCTCGTCGATTGCCAGGTCGGGGCGCACGCCGTGGTGTCCAACTCGGTGGCCCGCCTGGCCGAGATCGGCGAGGGGGCGACGGTGGGGCCCTTCGCCGTGCTCGAGCCAGGCGCCGTGGTGGCGCCGGGAGCGGTGACCGGGCCGTTCTACACTGCCAGTGGGTAGGGACCAGAGGAGCAGCGCTGTGGCGTTCGAGTTACCGGCCAAGAAGACCTTGCGGATGTACTCGGGCACGTCGCATCCCGCTTTGGCCCAGGAGGTCGCCGAGTTTCTCGGCTCCCCGCTGGGCGAGCCCAATATCCGCCGGTTCTCCAACGGCGAGATCCACTGTCGCTTCGACGAGTCGGTGCGCGGCGGTGACGTGTTCATCATCCAGTCCCACGTCGAGCCCATCAATGCCTCGATCATGGAGCAACTGATCATGATCGACGCCGCCAAGCGGGCCTCGGCCAAGCGCATCACCGCCGTGTGCCCCTACTTCGGTTACTCCCGCCAGGACCGCAAGGCCGAGGGCCGCGAGCCCATCGCCGCCAAGCTCCTGGCTGATCTGCTCACCACTGCCGGCGTGCAGCGCATGGTGTCGGTCGACCTGCACTCGGGTCAGATCCAGGGCTTCTTCGACAAGCCGGTCGACCACCTCACCGCCATGCCGGTGCTGCTCGACTACATCCGAGCCGAGGCCAGCGACGACATCGTGATCGTGGCCCCCGACGCGGGCCGTGTGAAGGTGGCCGAGCGTTACAGCCAGGCGTTGCAGTCCGACCTGGCCTTCGTGCACAAGCGTCACGTGAAGGGCAAGGCCAACGCGGTCGAGGCTCGCGGCGTCATCGGCGAGGTGTCCGGCCGGCGTTGTGTGGTCATCGACGACATGATCGACACGGCCGGCACCATCGTCGCCGCCGCCGAGATCCTGCTCGACAACGGCGCCACCGAGGTGTGGGCCATGGCTACCCACGGCCTGCTGTCGGATCCCGCCGTCGACCGGCTGAAGAACTCACGGATCGACCGTGTGGTCGTGACCAACACGGTGCCGATGCCGGCCGAGAAGCGCTTCGACAAGCTCGAGGTGCTCTCGGTCGCCCCGATCATCGCCAAGGCCATCGACGCCGTGTTCGAGGACTCCAGCGTGAGCGAGATCTTCGGCGGCGAGAACCACAGCTAGGCCACAGCTAGGCCGCAGCGAGAACCGCAGCGAGGCCACGCCCAGACCGCCCCGCCCGCCGGTCCGGTCCGGCCATCAGAAGCCGGGTGGACGCCGATCTCCCCACGGCAGCGCTACCTCCAACTGCGCCGCCACCTGCAGGCACAGGTGGTCCTGCCACGGCCCCGCCACGACCTGCACGCCCACCGGTAGGCCACTGGCCACGTCGTGGTGCACCGGCACGGAGGTAGCGGGTTGGCCGGTCACGTTGAACACCGAGGTGAACACCGCCATCGGGTAGCAGTTGAGCAGACCCATCACCGGATCCACGTCCATGCCCTCGCGCCATGCGCCCACCGTCGGGGGTAGGCACGCCATCGTCGGGGTCACCAGCACGTCGTAGTCGCGGCCGAAGGGAGCGAGGATGGGACGCACCATGCGCTGGGTGCCCCTCACCGAGGCGGCGAACTTCAGCGAGTCGGTCGCCTGTGCGGCAGCGCGCAGCGCGGTGTTCAGCGACTCGATGGCATCCCAGTCCTCCACGGGTGACCAGACGCTGCCGGTGTTCCACACATCGGTGAAGGCCGAGATGAACGCGTCCTGGTCGGGTACGCCCAGGGTCACCTCCTGCACCTGGTGACCGAGGCCCTCGAGGGCCTCCACGGCTCTCTCCACGGCCCGCACGCAGGCGGGATCGACGGGCAGATCCACCACGCTGGAGGTGGTGAAGCCCACCCGCAACGCACCGGGTGGACGCACCGCCAGTTCGGCATACGGCGTGCTCGGCCGCGGGGCGGAGAAGAAGACCAGCGGATCCACCACCGCCAGGACGTCGAGGACGGCCGCGCAGTCGGCCACGTCGCGTGTCAGCACGTGCTCGGACACGAACCCTTCGATCTCGACGAACTCATTGGGGACCAGGGCGCGGCTGGGCTTGTGGCCGACCAGGCCGTTGCAGGATGCCGGGATACGGATCGAACCGCCGCCGTCATTGGCGTGCGCAAAAGCAACCATGCCTGCCGCGACCGCCGCAGCGGAACCGCCGCTCGATCCACCGGTATTGCGGGCCGTGTCCCATGGATTGCGCGTTGCGCCGTGCAGTTGCGG
>JANMIX010000396.1:0-5905 GCA_031376015.1 Acidimicrobiia bacterium
CCCACGCCGGGGCCGGGGTGTCGCCGCGGAGCACCTCGGCCAGCTGTGCCACGGTCTGGGACTGGATCAGGGTGGCCAAGGGCAGCTTGACGCCGAAGCTCTCCTCGATGAGCGAGAAGAGCCGCACCGCCAGCAGCGAATGCCCGCCGAGGTCGAAGTAGCCATCGTGGACGCTGAGGGTCTCCACCCCCAAGGTCTCCCGGAAGGCGGCGGCCAAGCGGCGCTCGACGTCGTCGCGAGGCAGGGTGATCTCCGAATCGTCGGCGGAACCCATCACCGGTTCGGGGAGGCGGCGCAGATCCACCTTGCCGTTGGAGGTCAACGGCAGCTGGTCGAGGACCATGAGCACCGACGGGTTCATGTAGGTCGGCAACCGGCCCGCCAGGAAACCCTTCAGCGCACCCGGCAGGGCGACGGCGTCCGCACCCGGTCGGGCCACCAGGTAGCCGACGAGCTGCTTGCCCCGCTTGGGATGCTCGAAGGCGGTCACGGCGGCCTCGGCGACGTCGGGGTGGTCGGTGAGCACCGACTCGACCTCACCCGGCTCCACCCGGTAGCCACGGATCTTGACCTGATGATCGACTCGACCGACGAACTCGAGAGTTCCGTCGGCCAGCCACCGCACCGTGTCGCCCGTGCGGTAGAGCCGCCCACCGGGCACGAAGGGATCTTCGATGAACTTCTCGGCGGTCAGCTCCGCCATGCCCAGGTACCCGCGAGCGACGCCGGCGCCACCCACCAACAACTCGCCGCGCACCCCGACCGGTACCGGCTCCAGGTTGCGGTCCACCACGTACACGCGCACGTTGGGCACGGGCCGCCCGATCGGCAGTTCGTGGCCGTCCTCGTTGGTCCAGCCCGCTGGCGGTTCGAAGGTGGTGGCGATGACGCTGGTCTCCGAGGGCCCGTAGGTGTTGACCCAACGGACCCGATCGCCCACATGCCGCCGGAAATCCACGTAGGTGGCGGCGTTCGCCTTTTCGCCACCCACGATCACGAGACGCAGGTGGGGATGGGGCTGGTGACCACCCGCCAGCAGGTCGCGTGTCCATTCATGCCAGAACGCGGTCGGCACATCGAGCACCGACACACGGTGACGTTGCAGCCAGTCGATGAATCCGGTGCCGCCCATGGGCATGGCGTCGTTGCGAAGGACCAGCGCACCACCGGCCACCAACGTCGGGAAGATCTCCTCGATGGAGATGTCGAAGCTCACCGAGCAGAACTGCAACACCCGGTCCTCGGGGCTGAGGTCATAGAGCTCGATCGAGGCCATTGCGTGATTGGCAAGGCCGCGGTGGGTGAGCCCGACGCCCCGGGGACGTCCGGTCGAGCCGGAGGTGAAGACCACGTAGGCCAGGTTGTCCTCGCCCAGGGCCACCACCGGTGCGTCCTCGGCGGTGCTGCCGTCGAGCCGCAGGATCACCGGCCCGGCGGGCGCCGCCGACGCCAAGGCGGTGGAGGTCACGAGGACCCGGCAGTCCGCTCCGCGCACCATCTGCTCGAGGCGTTCCGCGGGGTACTCGGGGTCGAGGGGCAGACACGCACCGCCGGCCTTGAGCACACCGAGCAACGCCACGACGAAGTCGGGCGTGCGTTCGAGGAGTATGCCCACCGGCTGGTCGGCGTCGACACCCTGGGCGCGTAGCCGGTGGGCCAGGCCGTTGGCGCGGGCGTCGAGTTCGGCGTAGGTGAGCGTGACCACGCCGGCGTCGACCGCAACCGAGTCGGGGTGACGGGCGGCGCTGGCTTCGACGAGCTGATGCAGGAGCAGGTCGGCGGTGCGGGGGCGGGCGGTGTCGTTGCGGCGCTGCAGGAGCTCGGAGCGTTCTGCCTCCTCCAGCAGCGGCAGCCGCGAGATGGGGCGGTCCGGATCTGCGACAACCTCGGCGATCAGGTGCTCGAAGTGGCCCATCATGGCAGCGATTGTCGGCCGCTCGAAGAGGTCGGTGGCGTACTCGCAGGTGACGTTGAGGCCCTGCTCGTACTCCCCCATGCCGATGGTGAGGTCGAATTTCGCCCAGGAGCGCTCGATGGGCAGCGGCTCCACCTCGAGGCCGGGCAACTCGAGCTTGGTCCGCCGCTCGTTGTGGATGATGTAGAGCACCTGGAATAGCGGGGTCGTCGACAGGTCGCGCTCGGGGCTGGTCTCCACCACCACCCGTCCGAACGGGACCTCCTGGTTGGCGAAGGCCCCCAGGGTGGCTTCCTTGACCCGGCCCAGCAGCTCGCGGAAGGTCGGGTCACCCGAGAGATCGACGCGGATCGCCAGGGTGTTCATGCAGTAGCCGATGAGCTGCTCGAGCTCCACCCGGTTCCGGTTGGCGATCGGCGTACCGATCACGATGTCGTCCTGGCCGGAGTAGCGGTGCAGGAGCACCGCCGTGGCGGCGATGCCCACCATGAACATGGTGGAGCCCCCATCGCGGCCGAGGTGGTGCAGTCCGTCGAGAAGATCGCGGGGCATGAGCCGCCGATCCCGGTCCCCTCGGAACGACTGCACCGGCGGTCGGGGATGGTCAGTCGGCAGGTCCAGCAGTGAGGGGGCGCCCTCGAGGGTCTGGCGCCAGTACCCGAACTGCTCCTCCACCATCTGCTCGGTGACCTGCTGACGCTGCCACTCGGCGAAGTCGGCGTACTGGATGGCCGGTGGGGCAAGGCTGGGATCGCGCCCGGCCACGAAGTCGGAGTAGAAGGAGGTGATCTGCTCCCACATGACGCTGCGGGACCATCCGTCGAAGGCGATGTGGTGGAGGAGCAGGCAGATCACGTGCTCCTCGGGCCCGAGCCGGATGACGCTGGGACGCAACATTGCGTCGCGCCGGAGGTCGTAGGGCCGCTCTGCCTCGGCAGTCAAGGTGTCGACCAGCGCCTGGTGGCGCTCGGGCTCCGGGAGGTGCGAGATGTCGATCACCCGCAGGTCGACCGGAGTCGCCCGCTGCACGATCTGCATCGGCTCACCTCGGACCACCGCGTAGACGGTGCGCAGGATCTCGTGCCGTTGCACCAGCAGGTCGAGCGCCTTCTCGAAGGCATCCACATCGAACTGCCCGCGCACGGAGATGGCGTCGGTGGCGTTGTAGGCGATGTTGCCGGGCGACAACTGATCGAACAGGAACAGGAGTTGCTGTGAATAGGACAAAGGGGATGGCCCGTCGCCGACTCGACGGGAGATCCCTACCTCGGCCTGTGCCAGTGCCGCGGCGCGTTTGCGCTCGAGGAGCTTGCGCTCCAGCGCAGCGCGCTGCTCGGGAGTGAGCTTTTTCAGTCGATCGTCGAGGGCCGCGTCCGCCCCCTCTCGGGTACTTGTTGTTCCGTTCACCATGTTGTCCGCCCGACAATTGAGTCTGATCTCGCTCTGGCTCGATCGCAGTGAACCATCGCGTTCGTTTCGGAGGGGCGTGATACCCAGGCGCCGACGCCGATGGAATTCGCCCCCCACGCAACCCGGTTCCCGCCCACAGTAGCGGACGGTGTTCCGGGACTCCTAGCTCTTATGAACCTTTCATGTCCGATACTGCGGCGGTCGCCGACACGTCCGCGTAGGTGCTACTTCCTCACCAGAGGGACTGGTTCCTGCTCGGATACCTCCGGCGGTGGTGGCGACCGGCGCAGCGCCAGCGCCGTGCCCACGGCGAGCACGCCCAGCGCCGCGAAGGCCACCAATGCGATGGGGAGGCCCCCGTCGGAGTCGTGGACCTGGGCGGGCGCGGCGGGCGCGGCGGGAGCGGCGGGAGCGGCGGGCCGCCGGGTTGTCGGGGCGGCCCGCGATCGGGGGATGGTGGTGGTCCGGCGCTCCGTCGCCGAGGTCAAGGGCGCCGCCGGCGAGGTGCCCGCAGTGGTCGCGGATGGCACGGGCACCGTGGTGGCCGGGGCCGGACTGGTGCTGGAGAACACCACCATGGACCCCGGGAGGGCCAGGCGCGTCGACACGAACTGCCAGGCCACCGCGGTGGCGTCGAACCCGTACTGCGAGCAGGACCCCTGCGGGCTCCAACAGTGGCTGAGGTCCTGGTTCGGGTCCGTGTTGGAGGAGACCTCCTTCACGAACACGACGCTCGAACCGGAGGTGCAGTTGTCGGCCCGGAAGGTGACGACGTTCCCTTGGGACGTGGCTGGCGGCGAGTCTGGTGAGGGGCAGCCGTCGCGGTAACGCCACGCCCTCACCATGTTCTCCACGCCCGGCCGCCAGCGGGGGTCCGACGAGGGACACGGGGTCGTCGGTCGCCCGCATCCCTCGGTGTAGGAGTCGTCGGTGCCGTGGATCACCATGACCGACACCGGCTGGGAGGGCCGGCAGTTGAGATCCTTCTCGTTGCCCGCGACTGACACGATGGCGGCAATCCTCGACGCCATGCTGCACGCCATCTGGTGGGCGAAGTAGCCCCCCTGGCTGAACCCCATCGCCGACACCCGTCGGGGATCGATCTGGTCCTTGGCCACCGCGTCATCGATGAGCGCCGCCATGAAGTGCAGGTCGTCGGGCGAAGAACCGCTGACCCCGCCTGCATGCCAGTTGGGCCGTCCCGCGTTCGGGTAGGCAACGACGAAGCCCTGCTGATCGGCGACGCTGTTGAGTTGTGTCTGCTGCGCCATCAATTGGCCGTTGGCGCCCGAACCGTGCAACGCGATCACCAACCGGGCGCCGGAGGGGGCCGAGGGCGGGTGATGGATCAGATAGGTTCGCTGAGCGCCGTCGACCATCAGGCTCCGCGACGTGCCGGCTGCGGCGCCCGCCGGGCGTAGGTACAACAGGCCCGTGGCCAGCACAATCACTGTGGCGAGTGATGGAAGGAAGCCGGTGCGCGCCCGCGAACGTGGGAGATGGTGCGATCCGGTCATGCAATGAAGATACCCAGTGAGGACCTCAAACGGTCATCGCGCCAGCGAGCCCTAACCTCACGGCGATGCCTGCCAATGGATCGCCCGTCTCCGACCTGTTCGATGCTGACGCCTGGGAGGAGATCGAAGGTTTCGATCTCACCGACATCACCTATCACCGGGCCCGAGCGCACGGCACCGTGCGTGTCGCTTTCCACCGCCCCGAGATCCGCAATGCGTTCCGGCCGCACACGGTCGACGAGCTGTATCGGGTGCTCGACCACGCCCGTCAGAGCCCCGACGTGGGGTGCGTGCTGCTCACGGGTAACGGGCCTTCGCCCCGCGACGGGGTGTGGTCGTTCTGCTCGGGTGGCGATCAGCGCATCCGGGGCAAGGACGGGTATCGCTACGCCGAAGGGGAGACCGCAGCCACCATCGACCCGGCCCGCAGCGGACGGCTGCACATCCTCGAGGTCCAGCGCCTCATCCGCTTCATGCCCAAGGTGGTGATCTGCGTGGTCCCCGGGTGGGCAGCCGGTGGTGGGCATAGCCTGCACGTGGTGGCAGATCTCACCATCGCCAGCCGTCAGCACGCTCGCTTCAAGCAGACCGACGCCGATGTGGCCAGCTTCGACGGGGGCTTCGGCTCGGCCTACCTGGCCCGCCAGGTCGGCCAGAAGTTCGCCCGCGAGATCTTCTTCCTCGGTCAGGAGTACTCCGCCGAGGACGCCCATCGCATGGGCATGGTCAACGCTGTGGTGGACCACGAGGAGCTGGAGCGCACCGCTCTGGAGTGGGCCCGCCTCGTGAACGCCAAGAGCCCGACGGCCCAGCGAATGCTGAAGTTCTCCTTCAACCTCATCGACGACGGGCTTGTTGGCCAGCAGATCTTCGCGGGCGAGGCGACCCGCCTGGCCTATATGACCGACGAAGCCGTCGAGGGACGCGACGCCTTCCTGCAGAAGCGCCCTCCGGACTGGACCGGTTTTCCCTGGCATTACTGAGGGTCGTGATCTCCCGCGAGCGCGAGTGCTAGTCGGTCTTGCGGGCCCTGCTGGGTGCCACCCGGGGTGGCTCGCCGGGC
>JANMIX010000717.1:0-8254 GCA_031376015.1 Acidimicrobiia bacterium
GCCGAGGCGGCGGAACGCGGCGAGATTCTCACCGATCAGCGAATCGAGTCTGCGGTGCGAGACAGCGCGGAGATCACCTCCCGGGGGCCGATGGCGCTTGCCGGCTTCAACGCGTCGCAACCCGTGTGGTCCCTGAATGACTGGCTCGGCCAACTCCAGGGTGCACCGGCATCCGGCGCGGGCCGGAGCCACCATGCCATCACCCGCCAGCCCACCAGCCGGAACGCGCCGCCCCAGGATGACCACCGGGTGAGCCCAGCGCCGGACGCACCGGCGGAGGAACGGACGGGCAACCGTTTCGTGTTGAACGGAGACGTGTGGACGCTGGAGTACCAGGGCGTGTCGGTGCTGCTGCACGACCGCAAAGGCCTGCACTACATCGCAACGTTGCTGGCGGATCCTGATCGTGAGCACCACGTGGCCGAACTGGCCTCGGTGGACAGTCGGTTGCTGGGCGCCGGCGCAGGTCCTCTGCTCGACGCCGAGGCGCGCGACGCCTACCGCCACCGGCTCCGCGCCCTGGAGTCCGACCGCGAGGAGGCCGAAAGCTGGGGGGATATGGAGCGGGCCGACCGCATCGCCGAGGAGATCAACGCCCTGACCCAAGAGCTCACCAGGGCCTTCGGATTGGGCGGACGAGCTCGCCGCGCCGCCGATCCCAGCGAGCGGCTCCGCAAGGCGGTCACCAACCGGATCCGCGCCACCATCACCCTCATCGATGGGGTGCACCCCTCGCTCGGCCGCCACCTGAGGAACTCGATCTCGACGGGCACCTATTGCGCCTACCGCCCGGAGCACCCCCTGACGTGGACCTGAGGATCCCCCGCGACCACGCCGTCGTCGAGGAACTCGCGCCGGTCACCACGGGCGATCCGCTGGCCGAGCGCCGTCACTTGGCGGCGAGCGCATTCAGCACCATGGCGGTGCCGGTCGGGCTCGCCTATGTCACCGGCGCAGGGATCGTGGCCGCCCTTTCGGCGGTCTTCGGCCCGGCTCCCGACAGCCATCCGCGCCCCCAGCTCCTGCTGGCTTCGGTGGCGATCGTGCTGGTGTGGGCGGCCACGAAATTCGTTCCCATGCAGGGAGCGCGGGTCACCCTGGCCCTGTGCCTCGGTGCACTGCTGGTGGCGGGCACCATGGCCACCGCGGGTTCGGCCATGGCGCCGTTCCATTCGATGTCCTTCGTGCTGGTGGGCTTGGCCACCACCGTGTTGTTCCCGGGATGGGAGGCCGGTCTGGTCCTCGGCGTCGTGGCGCTCGCCGATGGCGCCGCTCTGGCGGCGCAGCCCGGGCTGAAGGCGCAGTTCACCGATTGGCTGCTCACCTGCGGGGCGGTGGCGATGACCGTCGCCATCATCGCCAGCCTCATGCAGGAGATGGAGGAACAGGTGCGGCGGGAACGGCGGGCCAGGACACGCCTCGACATCGACCGGGCCGCCCTCGCCGAAGCCAGCGCCCGCAAGAGCGCCTTCGTGGCCCGGATGAGCCACGATCTCCGCACGCCCCTCAACGCCATCGTCGGCTATGCCGATGCGCTCGCCACCGGTCTCGCAGGCCCGCTGAGCCCGACACAGTCCGACTACGTCGACGACATCAGCGCATCGGGGGGCCACCTGTTGGCACTGGTGGGCGGCGTGCTGAACCTGTCGGGCATCGAACGCGGCACGACCGTGCTGGAGCTCGGCGAAGTCGACGTCGAGGACCTCCTGTACACGACGGTGCCCCTGTTCCGTGAGCTGGCCGGCCGACGCGAGCAGCATTTCCGACTCGACATCGCGCCCGGCGCCCGCACGGTGCGGGCGGACGCCAGGCGCGTGCGCCAGATGGTGGTGAACCTCCTTTCAAACGCCGTGAAGTTCACCGACCCGGGCGGCCACATCGGCCTTACCGTGCGCCGTGACGGCTCGTGGATGCTTTTCGAAGTCACCGATGACGGGCCCGGCATCGCGGCCGTCGACCAGGAACGGATCTTCGAGAAGTTCGGTCGATCAGCCGCCCTCGACGAGACAGGAGGCCGAACCGGAACCGGGCTCGGGGTGACCCACGCCCGCGATGACGCCCCACTCCATGGCGGGGTCCAGCGCGTCGAATCCGTCGAGGGGGTCGGCAGTACGTTCCAGATCCGCCTTCCGCTCGAAGGATCGAGCCGGCCCAAGCTGGAGCAGGAGCCCGGACCGCAACGCAAGGTGGCGCAGGAACGCAAGACCCGGATTCCGTCGCGATCGGAGTTGTGGGTCACGCTGGCATCGTTCGCGCTGTACCCGATCGCGCTCCTCACGGTGCCCGCATCGATCCGCCCGCAGGTGGACGTCCCCCTCTTGACGCTCGTGGTGTCGGCCGCCTTCCTCATCCGCTTGACGGCATGGCGTTTGGGGAAGCATCAACGCCTCAAGATGCGGTTGGAGATCTACGGCTCGGCGACACTGGTCATGCTGGCGGCCGAGGCCGCAGGGCCGGAGATCGGCCCGTTCATCCTCCTGTTCCTGCTGTGGCTGACCGCCTTCGCCGCCATGACCCTCGACCGGCGCGGGCTCGCCGGACTGGTGGGCGTGATCGCGGTCGGGACCGCAATGCTCTTCGGTCTCCAGGCCGGCCATCCCCTCCCGGCGGCCGCGTGGTGCAGCGTCCTGTCGGCCACCGCCGTCTTCGCCTTCGCCGTGCGGGGGATCGGGGGCAGGCTGCGATTGGTGGCCCGCGAGGAGCAACGAGCCCGCCGTACTGCCCTCGCTACGAACCGCCAGCTCGAGCGCGCGACCCGCCACAAGACCGAGTTCCTGGCAGGAATGACCCACGAGTTGCGGGCGCCGCTGAACGTGATCATCGGGGCCGCCGAGGCCCTCGAGGACGGTCTGTTCGGCCCGCTGCTGGACGTGCAGGCCGACTATGCACACGAGATCGGAAGTGCCGGCCGCGAGCTGCTCCACCTCATCGACGACGCCCTCGACCTGGCGCGGTTGGAGGCCGGCCGGATGCCGACGGAGCCCGTTCTGACCAGCGTGCGCAGCCTCGTCGCCCCGTTGCGAGCCCGATGGGCCGAGAGCGCAGCCGACGCCGATGTGCAGCTCGAAATCAACGCGCCGGCGCCGGACGAGGTCGTCCACCTCGACCCCAACCGCGCCGACCGCGCCGTCGGGGCACTGGTGCGCCACGCGCTGGCCCACACCGCCGCCGGCGACAAGGTGACGGTGGAGGTGACCGTCGAGGTCGGTTGGCTCAGCGTGGCGGTGACGGATGCGAGCACCACCGCGATCGGCGACGACAGGGTCGACGTGTTCGAACCCTTCGCCGGCACCGATGGCACGACCCGACACGGGATCGCCACGGGCTTGGAGTTGGCGCTGGCCGACGCGCTGGCGAGGCTTCTGGGAGGATCGGTCTCGGTGGGGTCAACGCCGGGGTCCGGCAACCGCTTCGTGCTCGCGTTGCCGGTGCAGGAGCCGGTGCCGCCCACCGTCGCGGTCACCGCCGAGCGGTCCTCCACCACGGACCCCTCCCAACCCCCGGCCGCCCGTTCGGCGGCCGGCATTCCCTCGGCCACCGTCACACCCTGAACGCCACGCCGGCGTCCGGGACGCCTACAGCGGCGTGTTGCCGTGCTTGCGCTTGGGCAGGTCTTCGCGCTTGGAGCGCAGCATCTCCAGCCCGGCGATGATCTTCCGACGGGTGTCGGCCGGGTCGATCACATCATCGACATACCCGCGCTCGGCGGCGTTGTAGGGGTTGGCGAACTTCTCGGTGTACTCATCGACCAGCTCGTCGCGACGGGCCACCGGATCCGCCGCCGCCTGGATCTCCTTGCGGTAGACGATCTCCACCGCCCCCTGCGGGCCCATGACCGCCAGTTCGGCCGAGGGCCAGGCGAAGGCCAGGTCGGCGCCGATCGACTTGGAGTTCATCACCACGTACGCACCGCCGTAGGCCTTGCGCACCACGATCTGGATGCGAGGCACGGTGGACTCGCAGTAGGCGTAGAGCAGCTTGGCCCCGTGGCGGATGATCCCGCTGTGTTCCTGGTCGACTCCGGGCAGGAACCCGGGCACGTCCACGAAGGTGAGCAACGGGATGTTGAACGCATCGCAGGTGCGCACGAAACGGGCCGCCTTCTCGGAGGACTCGATGTCGAGCACGCCGGCGAAATGCATTGGCTGGTTCCCCACGATGCCGACGGGCCGGCCGTCCATTCGGGCGAAGGCGCACAGGATGTTGGGGGCCCAGCGCGCCGCGTACTCGAAGTAGTCGCCGTCGTCGACGACCGCCTCGATGACCTTGTGCATGTCATAGGGCTGGTTGGACGAGGTGGGAATGAGTGCCGTGAGTTCCTCGCAGCGCCGGTTGGGGTCGTCGCCGGAGCCGAACGCCGGTGGCTCCTCGAGGTTGTTGGCCGGCAGGAACGAGAGCAGGTAGCGCACGTCGTCGAGACAGGCCTTGTCGTCGGCGGCGGTGAACTGGCACACGCCGGACTTCGACGCGTGGGCCATGGCGCCACCGAGTTCCTGTTGGGTCACATCCTCGCCGGTCACCGTTTTCACCACGTCGGGGCCGGTGATGAACATGTAGGACGTGTCCTCCACCATGAACACGAAGTCGGTCATGGCCGGGCTGTACACCGCACCGCCGGCGCAGGGGCCCATGATCACGCTGATCTGGGGGATGACCCCCGACGACAGAACGTTGCGGTAGAAGATCCCTCCGTAGCTGTCGAGGCTGACCACGCCTTCCTGGATCCGGGCGCCGGCGCCGTCGTTGCTCCCGACCAGCGGCGCACCCACCTTGAGGGCGAGGTCCATGAGCTTGTGGATCTTTTCGGCGAAGACCTCGCCGAGGGCACCGCCGAAGATGGCGAAGTCCTGGGAGAACACGAAGATCTTGCGGCCGTCGACGGTGCCCCAGCCCGTGAGCACGCCGTCGGTGTAGGGCCGGTCGGGCGTGTCCGGGTTGCGGTTGCGGGCCAGCAGGTCGAGCTCGTGGAACGACCCCTCGTCGAGCAGATACTCGACCCGCTCCCGGGCGAGCATCTTCCCGCGGTCGTGCTGGCGCTGGCGGGACGACTCGCTTCCCCCCAGGAGCGCCTCTTCCTTGCGGCGGTTGAGTTCGGCGAGCTTTTCGGCAAGTGAGTGATCAGCCATGCGGTCGCCGACGCTAGCGGCGCTCCTGCCGAGCGGCCCAACGGAGCGGGCGATGCCCGGGGGTCTGGCTCAGGCGATGGTGTAGACGACGGTGACGGTGAGCGAGACGTCCTGGGACCCGGGCGCCAGGGGCACCGCCTTGTCGGCGGCGCTGGCCGCGGCCCCGCCCAGCGCGTAGTACGGGGGCGTCGGGGCCTGGGTGGCTTCGCTGATACGGAGCACGCCGCCCAACCGCACGCCTCCGGCCTGGGCCAGTTGGTCGGCCTGGGACCGGGCCGCCCTCACCGCCGCCTCCCGGGCCTTGGCCAGTAACACGCTGTCATCGGCGAAGGAGTAACTGACGCCCTGCAGTTGCACGCCGTCGCCCAGGGCGCTGAGGGCGTCGATGGCCGTACCGGCCTTGGCCTGGTCACGCAGCTTCACCGAGAACCCTTCATCGGCGCTGTAGCCGGTGATGCTGCGACCGTTGTTGTCGTAGCGGGGGTTCAACGACACGTTGGTGGTGGCCAGATCGGCGCTCGCCACCCCCTGGCGTTTGGCTTCGTCGATGACCTTCTGGGCCAGCGCGCTCATGTCCCGCAAGGTGGCATTCGCCTTCGATCCCTCGGCGTGGACGCCGAGGCTGACGGTGAGCAGGTCGGGGATCCCGGTGATCTTGCCCACCCCCACTGCGGTGATAGTGGCGGTGGTGTCGTCGGTCGCCGCGGTGGCGGCGCCCAGCGGTGCCGCGGTCCTCGGTGAAGAGGAGCTACCGCACGCCGCCGCCGACACGCCCAGAGTGCCTACGGTCAAGACGAGGAGCGAGCGGCTGAGGAGCGGGTGCATTCGCATACCCACTGTGACGACCGCTCCGCCCGTGCGGTTCCGCAGGGCTGGCCTCGCCGTCCCGGGACCCGAGACGCGGCGCGCTGGCGTAGCGTCGAGATCGTGGATCTCCCGCTGCTGCCACCGGTGAAGCCGATGCTGTCCAAGGGCATCGACACCCTCGAGAAGCTGCCCGAAGGCGACTGGTTCTTCGAACCCAAGTGGGACGGGTTCCGGTGCATCGTGTTCCGCGACAGTGCCGAGATCGAGTTGGGTAGCCGCAACGAACGGCCGCTCACCCGCTACTTCCCCGAACTGGTTGCCGCGCTGCTGGCCGAGTTGCCCGAGCGGATCGTGGTCGACGGCGAGGTCGTGGTGAGCGGGCCCGACGGCCTCGACTTCGACGCCCTCCAGCAGCGCATCCACCCTGCCGACTCGCGGGTGCGACGCCTGGCGGCGGAGACACCTTCGTCGTTCGTGGCTTTCGATCTGCTGGCCATCGACGACCGCGACCTCACCGGCCTCCCCTTCGCCGAGCGGCGAGCCTTGCTGGAGGGGGCGCTGGCGGCGGTGCGTGCACCGGTGGTCCTCCCGCCGGTCTCCACCGACCGTGCCGTGGCTGCCGACTGGTTCCGGCGCTTCGAAGGCGCCGGGCTCGACGGCGTCATGGCCAAGCCGGCGGGTCTGACCTATCAGCCCGACAAGCGGGTGATGTGCAAGGTGAAGCACCATCGCACCGCCGACTGCGTGGTGGCCGGCTTCCGGTGGCACAAGGACGGCGAGGGGGTGGGGTCGTTGCTGTTGGGTCTGTACGACGACGAAGGAGGGCTGCACCACGTGGGTGTGTGCTCGTCGTTCACGGCGAAGTTCCGGCGCGAGCTCACCGACCTGCTGGCGCCACTGCGGACCGACGCGCTGGCGGAGCACCCGTGGCGGACGTGGGCGGAGGCCTCGCAGGAGGCCAGCGACGCCGGCACCCGCATGCCCGGCGGGATGAGCCGCTGGAACGCCAAGAAGGATCTTTCCTGGGAGCCGGTACGGATCGAACGGGTGGTCGAGGTGGAGTTCGACCAACTCCAGAGCGGCCGGTTCCGGCGGGTCGCGCGCTTCATCCGCTGGCGGCCCGACCGCACCCCGGAACAGTCCCGCTACGACCAGTTGGAGGTGGCTGTACCCGCCGAGTTGGGCGACCTGCTCGAGGGCGCCGGCCGGTAGAGACCCGAGATGCTCGGTGCCGGCGCGCGCCCGGCGCGCCGACCGTGACACAGTGCCCTCGGCGGGACTTGACCCTCCGGTCAAGTTTCGGTTTAGGCTCGGCCAATGGGTGACGTCTTCGACGAGTTGCAGGACTGGCTGAACGACAACTGGGATCCCGATCTGAGCGTCGGTGACTGGTGGGAACGGCTGGGAACTTCCGGTTGGGCCGCGCCGGCCCTGCCCGAGAATGCCTACGGCAAGGGCATGGGCCGCAACGACGCCGGACGGGTGTCGGAGATGATCTCCAAGCACGGAGCGCTGGGCCCGCCGCCCGGGCTGGGCATGCTGCTGGCCGCGCCGACGATCGCCACCCACGGCACGCCGGAGCAGATCGAGTTGTACATCCGCCCGATCGTCACCGGCCAGCAGGCGTGGTGCCAGTTGTTCTCCGAGCCGGGCGCCGGCTCCGACCTCGCCGGCCTCGGGTGCCGAGCCGAACTGGACGGCGAGGAGTGGATTCTCAACGGGCAGAAGGTGTGGACCTCCGGCGGGCAGATCGCCGACATGGGCATGCTCATCGCCCGCACCAACCCCGATGTGCCCAAGCACCAGGGCATCACCTGGTTCGCGTTCGACATGCACCAGGCTGACCACGTTGAGGTGCGGCCGCTGCGGGAGATGACCGGCCGGGCCCTGTTCAACGAGGTCTTCCTGTCCGACGCCCGGGTGCCCGACAGCGCCGTGATCGGGGGACGCAACAACGGCTGGGCGGTGGCCAACACGACGCTCATGTTCGAGCGTTCCGGCCTCGGCGCCGGCGGCCACGGTGGCGCCACGCTGGCGAACGCCGGCTCCATCGCCGGCGACCTGCCGAAGCGGGCAGGCGACTTCGTGCGGGTGCGCACCGACGGTGGTGGCGACCCGGTGGGGATGCTGGGCGGCATGTCGAAGGCCTTCATGGAACTGGCCAAGACCAACGGCAAGGCCAAGGATCCCACCATCCGTCAGAAGTTGGTGAAGCTCCACACTCTCGGCGAACTGGGGCGCATGTCGAACCTGCGGCTGAAGGCGGCCAAGGCGGCCGGCCAGGACATCCCCGGCCTGCCCAACATCCAGAAGCTGTCGAT
>JANMIX010000723.1:0-4160 GCA_031376015.1 Acidimicrobiia bacterium
CCCGCCCACACGACGAACCGGCCCACGAAGAGGCCGGTGCATCAAAATGGCTGGCGATCGACCCGGCGCACCCTCGTCGTGGCCGGGTGGGGGCGCTGGCCCGAAGGCCGTGTACCCCGCTTCCGCGGTTCAGTTGTGGGCGTAGGGTAACAGGCGACGCCTACCGCGAGCATCCCTGGAGCCCCCTACATGTCCCTTTGGACCCCCGACGGCGAACACAACGTCCCCCGCGAACCGGCAACGGGACCCTCAGGCGCCGGCCCCGCCCCTGAGCAGGCCCCCCACGACCACGCCGATCACGACCACGGTGACGACGACTTCGGTGACGACGACTTCGATGCCGAGGCCGCCTACGCCGCCATGTCGCCCGAGGATCGGGCCCGGGCCGAGGCGATGGCCGCCGAGATGGAAGAAGTTCGCCGGCAACTGGCCTCGGTGCCCGCCGCCGTCGTGGTCGCCAACCACGCCATGGGGTTGTACGAACTGGCCGCCATTCACCTGTCCGCCGATCCCCCGTCGTTCCGCGAGGCGCAACTGGCCATCGACGCGCTGGGCGCCCTGGTCGAGGGACTGCAAGGCCGGCTGGGCGAGAACGAGCCCACCCTCCGCGACGCACTCGTGCAGCTCCAGATGGCGTATGTCCAAGTCAAGGGCGCCCACGGCTGACCGCGCCGGGCCTGCGACCGAACGGCCACGGTCAGAGGAGCCGCCATGGATGGCGGCCCGCCGGGGACGCATCACGTTCGAATCATCGTCTCAGAGCTTGTCGACGGCGGACGCTTCCCAACGCCCCAGACGCGGCCGCAGCTCGAAGCGCACGGCCCGGCCTACCTCCACCGTGCGGGTCTGATCGGTGAGCTGCGTGCAGTGCAGGGGGTAGACACGACCGTCGTCGGCGGTGACCTCGCCGAGACCGGCGGCGTCGTCCCAGATCGTCACGATGCCGGTCACGCGATGATCTTGGAGATCGGCAGCTCGATGATGTCGGACGCACCGGCGTCCTTGAGCGCCGGGATGAGCGTGTTGATGTTGTTCTTGGCCACCACTGTCTCCACTGCGTAGCCGCCCTCGCCGAAGAGCTTGGAGACGGTGGGGCTCTTCATGGACGGCAGCAGGGTGATGACACGGTCGAGGTCCGCCTCGGACACGTTGAGCTTCACCAGCACCTTGCCCCGCGCCTCCAGCGTGCCCTGCAGCAGGGTGAGGAGCTGGCCCATGGCGTGGGACTTCGCCGGGTCCTGGGCGGCGGCGGGGTTGGCGATGAACTCGGTGTAGGACACGAGGATCTCGTCGATGATCTTGAGCCCGGCGGCCCGCAGGGCCCGACCGGTCTCGGTGATGTCTACGATGCAGTCGACGATGTCGGGCACCTTGGCCTCGGTGGCGCCATACGACAGCCGGATGTCGGCTCGCACGCCCTTCTTCTCGAAGAACCGCCGGGTCAGCTCGGGGTACTCGCTGGAGACCCTCACGCCCTCGGGCAGTTCGGCGACCTCACTCCACGGGCTGTCCTGGGGCACCGCCACGACGATGCGCACCGGCCGGGCCGTGGCCTTGGAATAGTGCAGTTCGCCCAGGGTCACCACATCGGAGGACGTCTCCTCGATCCAGTCCCGCCCGGTGATGCCGAGATCGAACCGGCCCTCGGCCACGTAGACGGGAATCTCCTGGGGTCGCAGGATGCGCACGTCGATGATGCGGGGATCGTCGACGGTCGCCCTGTAGTCGACCGAGGACGACCGGGACACGGCAAGATCGGCCTCCTCGAACAGCTCGAGAGTGGCCTTCTCGAGGGACCCCTTGGGCAGCACCAGCTTCAGCATCGGGTCCAGTGTCGTCAGCGGGCGGCCAGGCGCGCCAGAAGGTTTGCCATCTCCACCGCCGTGCGGGCCCCCTCCTCACCCACGTTGTGGCCACCGGGCCCCTCGCTGCGCGCCAGCGCCTGCTCGAGGTTCTCGGTGGTGAGCACGCCGAAGATGCAGGGCACACCGGTGTCGAGACCCGCCTGTTGCAGGCCCCGGGCGCACTCCCCGGCCACGTACTCGAAGTGGGCGGTGTCACCCCGGATGACGCAACCCACCGCGATCACCGCGTCGATGCCGGCGGCCGCGAAGGCCTTGGCCGCCAGCGGCAACTCGAAGGCGCCCGGCACCCAGGCCTCGGTCACCTCGGTGACGCCACAGGCGGCCAGGCCGCGGCGTGTCCCTTCCAGGAGGCGGATGGTGACGTGGTCGTTGAAGCGGCCGCACACGATGGCCACCCGTAGGCCGGCGCCGTCGAGCACCGGCGTTTCGCGACCCGAGAAGGCGACGTCGCGGCCCATCATGCGCCGCCCAGGAGGTGGCCCATCCGATCGCGCTTGGTGCGCAGGTACTGCTCGTTGTGGGGGTTGGACTCGATCTCGAGGGGCACCCGTTCGACGATCTCGAGCCCGTAGCCCTCCAAGCCCCCGTACTTGACCGTGTTGTTGGTCATGAGTCGCATCGTCGAGATGCCGAGATCGGCCAGGATCTGCGCGCCGATGCCGTACTCACGACTGTCGACGGGCAGGCCGAGGGCGACGTTGGCGTCGACGGTGTCATGCCCGGCCTCCTGCAACGAATACGCCCGGATCTTGTGGCCGATGCCGATGCCGCGGCCCTCATGACCGCGCAGGTACACCACCGCACCCAGGCCGCTCTCGGCCACCTTCTGCATGGCCGCGGCGAGTTGAGGACCGCAATCGCAACGCAGCGAACCGAAAACGTCGCCGGTGAGGCACTCGCTGTGCACCCGGACCAGCACGTTCTCGCCGTCCTGCAGATCGCCCTTCACGAAGGCCACGTGCTGTTCGCCGTCGAGGGTCGACTCGAAGGCGATGCAGGAGAACTCCCCCCAGTCGGTGGGGATGGCCGCCTCGGCGATGCGGCGGACCAACTTCTCGTGGCGGCGCCGGTAGCGGATGAGGTCGGCGATCGTGATGAGCAGCAGGCCGTGTTCCTCCGCGAAGCGCTCCAACTCCGGGAAGCGGGCCATGTCCATCTTCTTGTCGTCGACGATCTCGCACAGCACGCCGGCGGGATAGAGCCCGGCCAGGCGGGCCAGGTCCACGGCCGCCTCGGTGTGACCGGCGCGTTTGAGGACACCGCCCTCTCGGGCCTCCAACGGCAACACGTGGCCGGGGCGCAACAGATCGGCGGCCTTGGTGTTGGGATCCACGAGGGCCTTGATGGTGGCCGAGCGGTCGAAGGCGGAGATGCCGGTCGTGGTGTTGTGCCGGTAGTCGATCGAGACGAGGAAGGCGGTGCGCTGGCTCTCGGTGTTCTGCTGCACCATCGCACCCAGGTCGAGCTCACGGGCCCGTTCCGATTCGATCGGCGCACAGATGAAGCCGCTGGTGTGGTGGAGGAAGAAGGCGATCTTCTCCGGCGTGGCGAACTCGGCGGCCATGATGAGATCGCCTTCGTTCTCGCGGTCTTCGTCGTCGCACACGACCACGATCTCGCCCCGCGCGATCGCCGCAATGGCGTCTTCGATGGGTGCTAGCGGCATGGTCAGCTCTCTTTCCAGGCGAGCAGGCGCTCGACGTATTTCGCGGTCACGTCGACCTCGAGGTTGACAGGGTCCCCCGGACCTTTGTGGCCGAGGGTGGTGACCTCGGCGGTGTGGGGGATGACGGCCACCGTGAAGTGGTCGCGCCCGGCCTGCACCACCGTGAGGCTGACGCCGTCCACGGTGATCGAGCCCTTCTCGACCACGTAGCGGCCGAGGCCCTCGGGCAAGGAGACGCGCAGGTCGGGGGCGCGATGTTCGATGCGTCCCACGCCGTCGACGTGGCCCTGCACGAGGTGCCCACCCAGACGGTCGGACAGGCGCACCGGACGTTCCAGGTTCACCGGGTCGCCCGGCGCCAGGACGCCGAGGCTCGTGCGGGCGTAGGACTCCTCGGTGACGTCCACCTCGAACCACCCCGACCCGGTTCCGGGGGTGTCCCAGGCGACCACAGTGAGGCAACAGCCGTTCACGGCGATGGACGCACCCAGCACCACGTCGTCGAGCACGACCGATGCCCCGAGGCGGAGCTTGGGCCCCTGGCGCTCGAGGACGGTGCCCATCTCTTCCACGATGCCGGTGAACATCAGCCCTCCCCCGCTGCGCGCGCCGGGCGGGCCCGGACCCGG
>JANMIX010000724.1:0-4181 GCA_031376015.1 Acidimicrobiia bacterium
GAGGTCCGTCGCCGCAACCTGATCCCGCGCTTCACCGACGCCAAGCACGCCACCCCCATGGGTACCGAGTACGACTGCGGCGACTACGGCGCCGCCCTCGAGGCCGCCCTGGCCGCCGCCCGCTACGACCACCTGCGGGCCGAGCAGGCCGCCCGTCGAGCCGCGGGTGGCCCGGTGGCCCTCGGCATCGGTGTGTCCTGCTACGTGGAGGTCACCGCCGGGCCCATGCCCGGCGGTGAGGTCGCCACCCTCGAGGTCCACCCCGACGGTTCGGCCACGGTGCTCACCGGCTCCTCGCCCCACGGCCAGGGCCACGCCACCTCGTTCGCCATGCTGGCCAGCGAACTCACCGGCATCCCCCTCGAGCGCATCGAGGTGAAATGGGGCGACACCGACCTGGTGCCCCGGGGTGACGGCACCATGGGCTCGCGGTCCTTGCAGTTGGGCGGCTCGGCGGTGCTGCGGGCCACCGAGGCAGTGGTGGAGGCGGCCAGGGTGGCCGCGGCCGGCCTGTTCGAGGCCGCGCCCGGCGACGTCGTGCTCGATGCCGCGGCGGGTGTGTTCCACGTGGCCGGTGTGCCCGCCCTGACCCGCACCTGGGCCGAGGTCGCCGCCGCCGCCGGTGGCCTGCGCGAGGAGCGAGAGTTCAAGAGCGAGTCCACCACCTTCCCCTTCGGCGCCCATGTCGCCGTGGTCGAGGTCGACACCGAGACCGGCCAGGTGCGCCTGCGCCAGATGGTCACCTGTGACGACGCCGGCCGCCTGTTGAACCCCGATCTGGTGGAGGGCCAGCGCCACGGTGGCATCGCTCAAGGCGTGGGCCAGGCCCTCTTCGAGGAGGTCCGTTTCGACGAGGACGGCAACCCCCAGACCTCCAACTTCGCCGACTACGGGTTCCCCTCCGCCGCCGAGTTGCCCAGCTTCGACCTGGTGTCCTTGGAGACGCCCACCCCCTACAACCCGCTCGGCGCCAAGGGCATCGGGGAATCCGGAGCCATCGGCGCCACCCCGGCCGTGCAGAGCGCCGTGTGCGACGCGCTGGCGCATCTGGGCATCCGCCACGTCGACATCCCCTGCACCGCCGAACGCGTGTGGCAGGCCATCCAAGCGGCCCGGACCAACGCGTGAGCAGACCCATCGAGGCCGAAGGCCTGGAACGGACCTTCGGTGCCCTACGGGCGGTGGACGGAGTCGATCTGGCCGTCGAGGCGGGCGAGATCTTCGGGTTCCTGGGGCCCAATGGCGCCGGCAAGTCCACCACCGTGCGCATGCTCGTCACCCTGCTCAAGCCCACTGGCGGCCACGCTCGGGTGGCGGGGTTCGACGTGGCCAGCCAGGCCGCCGCCGTGCGCCGCGTGATCGGCGTGGCCCTGCAGGATGCCGCCATCGACCCGCTCATGAGCGGCACCGAGTTGATGCGCCTGCAGGCGGTGCTGCACGGCATCGCCAAGGTCGAAGCGGCCCGCCGCAGCTCCGAACTGCTCGAGCGGGTCGGCCTCACCGCCGCCGCCGACCGCCGGGTGGGTACCTACTCGGGGGGCATGCGCCGCCGGTTGGATCTGGCCATGTCGCTGATCCACCGGCCCTCGGTGCTGTTCCTCGACGAACCCACCACGGGTCTCGACCCCATCAGCCGGATCAACCTGTGGGACGAGGTACGCAACCTCAACCGGGAGGGCACCACGGTGTTCCTCACCACCCAGTACCTCGAGGAAGCCGACGAACTGGCGGGTCGCATCGCCATCATCGATCAGGGCCGCATCGTGCGCCAGGGCGAGCCCACCGCGCTGAAGGCGGCGGTCGGCGCACCGACGCTCAAGCTGGAGGTCGAGCGCGCCGGCACCGAGCGGGCCAAGGAAGTGCTGGCCCGTTTCGGTCCCGAGCGGGTGGCCCGCCAGGGTGTGCTGGCCATCGGCCTCGACGGCGGGGCGGGGGAGATGACCGCGGTCGTCCGGGCGCTGGACGAAGCCCAGGTCACGGTGCGCCATCTCGAGTTGGATGCCCCCACCCTCGACGACGTGTTCGCCGACGCCACCGGTTATCGGCTCGAGGGCGCCGCCCCCGCCATCGAACAACCGGCCCCGGGCTGATGCTCGTCGATCAGACGATGGGCCTGGCCCGCCGGTCGATCCTGGGCCTGTTCCGTCAACCGTCGGTCTTCCTGCCCGGCCTGGCCTTTCCCATGATCATCGCGGCGGTGAACTCCGCCGCGCTGTCCAAGGCCATTCACCTGCCCGGCTTCCCACCGGTGCACTCGTTCCTGGATTTCGTGATGGCAGCCACCATCGTGCAGGGCGTGCTGTTCGGCGGGGTGGTGGGTGGTTCCGACCTCGCCCTCGACATCGAGAACGGCTTCTTCGACCGCCTGGTCGCCACCCCGGTGGCCCGACCCGCCATCCTCATCGGCCGCCTGGCCGGCTCGGCGGTGATGGGCGCAGTGCAGGCGCTGGTGTTCGCGACGATCTTCATCCTCTTCGGCGCCCACGTGCAGGGTGGGGTGGTGGCGCTGTTGATCCTCATGGGCGTGGCCGTGGTGCTGGCCATCGGCATGGGCGGCCTGGCCGCCGCGGTGGGGTTGCGCACCGGGTCGGCCGAGGCGGTGCAGAACACCTTCCCGCTGGTCTTCATCGTGATGTTCATCTCCAGCGCCTTCTTCCCGCCCAACCTGATGAAGGGCTGGTACCGGGCGGCGGCCTCGCACAACCCCATCTCGTTCATGATCGACGGCATGCGCCACCAGGTCATCGTGGGGGTCGACGCCGGCCAGGCCGCCAAGGCCTTCGGGGTGGCCGGGTTGATCGCGGTGTGCTCCATCACCCTGGCCACCCGCCAACTCCAGCACCGGCTGCGAGCATCATCGTGACCGCCATTGCTGCGCCGGTGTCCGAGAGGGCCGCACCCATGAAGGTGGCGTGGTCCCTCGCCGTGCGCTCGATCGCCAACGTGTTCCGGGTGCCGGGCGCGTTCATCCCGATCCTGATCCAGCCGCTGTTCTTCCTGCTGGCGTTCTCGGGTTCGTTCTCCGGCGTCACCCAGGTGAAGGGTTTCCCCACCGACGTGATCCTCAACTGGGTCATGCCCTACTCGGTGCTCCAGGGCGCCGCCTTCGCCGGCATGGGTGCCACCTTCTCGGTGGCGCGCGACCTCGAGGGCGGGTTCTACGACCGCTTGTTGCTGTCGCCCTCGTCGCGCCGGGCACTGCTGCTGGGCCCGGTCCTGGCGGCCATGGTGCGTTCGCTGATCCCCGCCACGATCGTGTTCTCGGTGGCGGTGGTGGGCGGTGCCCGTCTGGCGGACGGGCCCATCGGGCTGGTGACGTTGCTGATCGCCGCGCTGGGGGTGGCGGCGGTGGGGGCGCTGTGGGGGATGGGCGTGATCTTCCGGCTCAAGAGCCAGCGAGCCATGGGCCTGGTGCAGATCGGCATCTTCGTGTCGATGTTCCTGTCCGCCAGCCAGATGCCCGTGGGCCTCATCGACGGATGGCTGCACCCCATCGCCCGGCTCACGCCGGTGACCAACGTGTTGCGGTTGGCCCGGGAGGGCTTCCTGCCCGGTGGGGTCACCTGGTCGGGGACCTGGGGTGGTTTGCTGGCCCTGGCCGGCCTCGGTGCGGTGATGACCGCCTTCGCCTGGTCGGGCCTGCGCAAGCTCATCCCCTGAGCGGGCGTCGCCCTTCTCTCAGGTGCGCCGGTGCTGGACGGCGGCGCGGTCGGCCAGGTGGGGCCGGATCATCTCGGTGATGATCTGCACGTGGGCCGGGTGGTCGCGGTAGGTCTCGTAGCCGGCCTGGTCGTCGAAGTCGGCCACCACCGCGACGTGGCTGTTGTGGTCGGCCAAACCCGCGTCGAGGCCGATCTCGTAGTTGCGCAGCTCGGGGATGGCCCCCGGCAGGGCGCGCAGCGCCTCGGCCACCAACTCGGCGTGACCGGCCGGGGTGCCGTCGCGAAAGGTGAGCAGGACCACGTGCCGGAATCCGGTTGCCATAGCGGCCGCAGCGTAGTGGCCGCTGCGCCTCGCCCCCGAGGCCCCACTTCGCGGTCACGTAGAGTGCAGCGGTGCGCGACCTGCTCGACGATCTCGATCGGTGGCGGGCCGAGGGCCGGTCGGTGGTCGTGGCCCGTGTCATCGATGTGGGCGGTTCGGGGCCACGCGATCCCGGCGCTGCCATGGCGGTCAACGAC
>JANMIX010000732.1:0-6002 GCA_031376015.1 Acidimicrobiia bacterium
ACTTGTGGGTGAAGGCGACCTGGGTGAGATAGCCACCGGTGGTGTGCATGATGCCCTTGGGCTTGGCCGTGGTACCGGAGGTGTACAGCAGGTAGAGCAGGTCCTCGCTGTCCATCACCTCACACGGGCACTCGGCCTCGGCGGACTCCATCAGGTCGTGATACCAGTGGTCGCGCCCCTCGACCATGTCCACCGGTTCATCCACCCGACGAACCACCACCACATGCTGCACGGAGTCGGTGTTGACCAGAGCGGTGTCGACGTTGGGCTTGAGCATGGCCGGTGCGCCGCGCCGGAACCCGCCATCGGCGGTGATGACCACGGTGCACTCGGCGTCGTTGATGCGGTCCACCAGCGAGTCGGGGCTGAAGCCACCGAAGATCACGCTGTGGGGCGCACCGATGCGGGCACACGCCAGCATGGCCACCGGCAACTCGGGGATCATGGGCATGTAGATGGCGACCCGGTCGCCCTTGCGCACCCCGAGGCCCTTGAGCACGTTGGCGAAACGCTGCACCTCCGCCAGCAGATCGGCGTAGGTCAAGGTCCGGGTGTCGCCCGGCTCGCCTTCCCAGTGATATGCCACTCGAGCGCCGCGGCCCGCGGTCACGTGCCGGTCCAGCGCGTTGTGGCAGACGTTCAGCTTTCCGCCCACGAACCACTTGGCGAAGGGGAGGTTCCACTCGAGGATGGTGTCCCAATCCTCGAACCAGTCGAGCAGTTCCGTCGCCTGGCGGGCCCAGAAGCCCTGGTAATCGCGATCCGCCTCGTCGTAGAGGAACGGACTGGCCGCCAGGCTGTGCTCCTTGAAGCCGTCCGGCGGAGGGAAGGTGCGATCCTCGATCAGGTAGTCCTCGATGGCCGCGTACGGCACCGGTTCGTCGCTCATGACTGCGTTCCCCCTGCGGGCGGTGATGGACGCCCTCACCATAGGCACCGCGCCCGCAGGAAGCGACCGCGGCGATCTGTCGGGCCCGGAAGCCCACAGGACTCGCGCAGAGGGCGTTCTAATCTGCGTCCATGCCCGACTCCCCTCTCGTGCTCGTCACCGCGCCGTCACCCGGTGTTGCCATGGTGACCTTGAACCGGCCCGACCGGCTCAACGCAATGTCCATCGAACTCGTGGTGGAGTTGTACGACGCGATGGAGAAGGTGGGCGCGGACAATTCGGTTCGGGTCATCGTGCTGACCGGAGCGGGTCGGGCCTTCTGCTCGGGGCTCGACCTGAAGGACTACGGGGTGGTGCCGAACATCGACGGCCTGCAGGTCGGCCAGATCGCCCAACGCTCGATGCGGTACTACTCCCGTCTGGTCACCCAGATCCGCCGCCTGCCCCAACCGGTGATCGCGGCGGTGAACGGTCCCAGCTACGGCGGGGGCATGTGTCTCGCCGTCGCCTGCGACCTGCGTTTCGCGGCACCCTCAGCCACCTTCAACGCCACCGGCATCGTGAACGGCCTCACCTCTACCGAGATGGGGGTGTCGTTCCTCCTTCCCCGCCTCATCGGTGCCGCCCACTCCCACGATCTGCTCCTCACCGGGCGGGTGGTGGAGGCCGCCGAGGCGTGGCGGATGGGCCTGGTGTCGCGGGTGGTCGACGACGTCGTCGGCGAGGCCGTCGCCACCGCCGAGCGGATCCGTCAGTTCAGTGCCTACGGGGTGGCCATGACCAAGGACATCGTGTGGGTGAACCTGGAGACGACCTCGCTGGAGTCGGCCATCGAGATCGAGGATCGCAACCAGTTGATGTTGGGCTTCACCGAGAACCTGCCCGAGGCCATCAGGGCCTTCGACCAGGGGCGGGCACCCGTCTACACCGACGAACCCCGGCGGGGCATGTTCCTGCCCTGAGCCCCCGCACCCGGTGGTTCGCGCCTCAGGTCAACCACTCCAGGACGCGGAACCCGCCAAGTCCACCGGGGTCCACCAAGGCGGCCGCTTCGGTGACCCGGCTGCGCGCCCTCACCGCAGCGAGGTCCCCTACCGCGGCCCGCTCGGTCCAACCCTGGCGGCCCTCGGCCACCAGGTCCTCCAGACCGTGCACGGCCAGCCACTCGGCCTGCACACGGATCGACGTCGGTGTGGGCAACTGGTCGACGGCCACCTCGCAGGTGATGTCCTGGGTTCCCGGTGCCGCCAGCGGTTGGTCGCCGCGAGCGTGGCCGCGGTAGGTCCGGACCCACTCCTGCACCGGTCGCCGGGCCAGCTCGAGGGTGGACGAGGTGTAGTCGATGGCCACCACGCGGCCTCCTCGGCCGGCCAGCGCGGTGACCTCCCGCACCCAGGCCGCCGCCGCAGTCTGCACGGGCACGGTGGCCCCTTCGCCCACCGCAGCAGGGTCGAGGGCCGCACGGGCACGGGCGAGCGGAGCGGGAAGGTCCACGCAGGGCACCGCCACGAAGGAGAGCCCGTCGTCGGCCTCGGTGGTACCGACACGCAACTCGCACCAGCGCCCGCCGGTGACCCGGTAGAGATCGAAGGGGAGGTTGTCGAGCAACTCGTTGGCCAGCACCACCGCGGGCCCGTTGAGCCGGGGCAGGGAGGCCAGACTCACCACGATGGGCCCCTCCGGTGGCCGAGGGTCATCGAGTATCGGCGTCTCCTCGTCGTCGGCGGCGGGAGCGAATGCGTGGCTGGGCTCCTCCAACGCGAGAAAGCGGCCGTGCCCCTGCCGTTGGTGCGCCGAACGCTCGACGAGCACGTAGCGCAGCGCGGCAGCGCAGGCAGGCTCCGCCGACAGCACCGCCCGGGCCAGCGTGCCCGGACCGGCGCCGACCTCCACGACCACCCAGACATCGGGTTGGCCCGCGGCGCGCCACCAGCCGTCGAGCGCGTTCGCCATCACCGCTCCGAACAGGGGACCAACCTCGGGGGAAGTCACGAAGTCGGCCCGCCGGCCGGCCGCGCCTCCGGCACCCTCGTAGAAGCCGTGGGTGGGCTCGTAGAGCGCGGCCTCCATGAAGGTGGAGAACCGCAGCGGTCCCAGCCGGTCGATGCGATCCCGCAGGTGGTCCTCGAGCATCACGGCATCGTCGAACAGGCCCGAGGGGGCGACGTCAGGGAAGGGCGACGAGGTGGGCCATGTCGCCAACCTGGCCCACGAGCTGTGGATACACGCCGAGGACGAGCACACCGACGGTGCACAGTGCCAGCGCGGCCCCCAAGGCCGGGGGGATGTGGACCGGGGTCGTGTCGCCGTCGGGCACCGGCTTGAACCACATCTCCTGCGCGATGCGTGCGTAGTAGAAGAGCGCGATCACCGAGTTGACGCCGACCAGGACGGCCAAGCCGTAACCGGCGCCGGTCCCGGCCCCCGCCACTGCCTTGAACACCACGAATTTGGCGTACCAACCGGCGAGCGGTGGGGTGCCCGCCAGGGCGAACAGGAACACTGTCATGACCACGGTGAGGCCCGGGGCGTAGGTGAACAGCCCGCCGTAGGAGGAGATCTCCCCCGAACGGGTCTTGCGGGCCACGGTGATGATCACGGCGAAGGCGCCCAGGTTCATGAGGGCGTAAACCATCAGGTACACCACCACGGCGCTGATCGACTCGTCGCGGGTGACCGCGGCCCCGGCCACCGCCAGCGGCGCCAGGATGTAGCCGCCCTGGGCGATGGAGGAGTAGGCGAACATCCGCACGATGTTGCTCTGGCGCAGCGCCACCAGGTTGCCCAGTGTCATCGACATGGCCGCCAGCGCCCAGAACATCGGTTGCCACACGTCGTGCTGGCCGTAGAAGCCCACAAAGACCAACTGCATGATGGCCACGAATCCGGCGGCCTTGGACAGCACCGAGAGGAAGGCGGTGATGGGTGTGGGTGCACCTTCGTACGTGTCAGGTGCCCAGGTGTGGAAGGGCACGGCAGACACCTTGAACGCGAAGCCGACGATGCAGAACACGATGCCGAGGGTCACCACCGCCGGGGTGGCGCCGCCGATGCCGTCGAGACTGCCGCTGATCTGGGTGAGCACGGTGGAGCCGGTGACGCCGAAGATGAGCGACATGCCGTAGAGCATCACGGCGGTGGCGAACACGCCCAGCAGGTAGTACTTCAGGCCTGCTTCGTTGCTCTTGGCGTCGCGCTTGCGGAACGCCGCCAGCAGATAGGCAGGGAGCGACAGCATCTCCAGAGCCACGAAGATCGAGATGAGGTCGCGGCTCGAGGCCATGATCAGCATGCCGAGGATGGACGACAGCAGTAGGAAGTAGTACTCGCCCTCGGCGTAGTCGCCCTCGGCCACATGATTGGTGGACAGCAACACCACGACGTAGCCACCAACCAGGAACAGCGCCTTCAACGCCAGCGCGAAGTTGTCGACCACGTAGGCGCCGCCGAACAACGACCGGTCGCCGCCGTCCACGGCCAGGGTGAGCACCGGTAGCGCCGCGGCGAGCAGCCCGAGGCCGGCGATCGTTGGCACCAGGGATCGACGCTCGGAGAAGAGATCGACCAGCAGCACCAGCACCAGGACGCCGGTGAGGACGATCTCGGGCGCGATGGCGTGGTAGTCGACCGACGGGGCGTCGAAGAGCGCGGCAGCGAGGAGGGAGGGCACCGGCTACTTCCCGAGCGCCAGGCTCTGCACGCCGGCCAGGGCGGCGTGCACGCCTCCGTCGGTGATGTGGAAGATCAGGTTGGGCAGGAAGCCGACCACCACGATGAGCACCAGCAGCGGAGCCCAGGCCAGCCATTCGGGGGTCTCGACGTCGTGGAAGTGATGACCCTCCCACTCCTCCTTGGGGGTCCCGAAGGCGGTCCGCTGCAGCAGCCACAGCAGGTAACCGGCGGCCAGCACCGTGCCGATGGCAGCGACCACCATGAAGGTGCGGAACGTGGCCTGGGGAAGATCGGCGGCCGGCTCGTAGGACGCGAGGATCGCGGGGAACTCACCCCAGAACCCGGCCAGGCCCGGGAGGCCCAGCGAGGCCATGGTGCAGAAGCCGAGGATCCAGCCCATGTGCGGCATGGAGACGAGCAGGCCGCCAAGGCGCTTGATCTCGAGGGTGTGGAACCGTTCCTTCACCGTTCCTTCACCGAGCCGGCCAGGAAGAAGAGCATGCCGGTGATGAGGCCGTGGGCCACCATGCCCATGATGGCGGCGTTCAGGCCGAAGCTGGTGAGGGTGGAGATGCCCAGCATGGTGAAACCCATGTGCGCCACCGACGAGAAGGCGATGAGCCGTTTCATGTCGGTCTGGGCCAGACAGCACAGGGCCCCGTAGATGATGCCGATGGTGGCCGACAGCCCGATCCAGGGGGCCCAGGAATGGGCGGCGGAGGGGAGGATGGGGATGGCGATGCGGATGAAGCCGTACGTGCCCAACTTCAGGAGCACCGCGGCCAGGATCACCGAACCCTGGGTGGGGGCCTGGGTGTGGGCGTCGGGCAGCCAGGTGTGGAACGGGAACATGGGCACCTTGATGCCGAAGCCGAGGAACATGCCGCCGAAGATGAGCAACTGGCTCGAGTGGGCGATGGCCGACGCACCGCTGGAGAGGGCCCGCATGTCGAAGGTGTGGACCATGGCGCCGTCGACGTTGACCTTGGCCGACAGGAAGTAGAGGGCCAGGAAGCTGACGATCATCATGGCCGAGCCGAAGAGGGTGAACAGGAAGAACTTGATGGCCGCGTACATGCGGGCCTCGCCGCCCCACACCCCGATCATGAAGTACATCGGCAGCAGCACAATTTCGAAGAAGACGAAGAACAGAATGAGATCCTGGGCCAGGAAGCTGCCGACCATCCCGGTTTCCAACACCAGCATCAGGATCAGGAAGGCCTTGGGGTTCCGGGGCTCGGGGAAGTGGTTCCAGGAGTAGATGATCGTGAGTGGGACGATCAGGCCTGTCAGCAACAACAGGGGCAATGAGATGCCGTCGACGCCCACGATGTAGCGGCTGTTGATGACCTGGATCCATTGCTTGTCGGCCAGGTACTGCAGATCGCCGGAGCGGTCGTAGTTGAAGTAGACCGCGATCCCGATGATCACCGCGAAGACG
>JANMIX010000764.1:0-3803 GCA_031376015.1 Acidimicrobiia bacterium
GTCGGCGATGACGCCGCCCATGGCCAGGCCGAGGCCGGAGCCGGAGCCCAGCACGATGGCCATCCCGCCCGCTTCGGTGGCGTTGAGTCCGTGGAATTGCTTGAAGAAGTCGATCCCCCAGAACCCCAGGGCGCTGAGCAGGAAGCTCGACACCGTCACGGCCACCACCCCGAACCACATGCTGCGGATGCGGAACAGCTCAGGCAGCCACTCCTTGATGGTGGCGTTGGCGTAGTCGATGGAGCCCACCCGCGTCGGAGGGGGCAGCCGGAATCCGGCGGAGGTGACATCGGTATGGCTGGCCTCCATGGCCGCCATCTCGTCGTGGAAGTCCTCGTCCTGATGACCGCGCGCCGGCTCCGGTTGACGCAGCAGCAGATAGATCACGAACAGGCCGAAGGGGATCCACATCCAGAAGGCGCCGCGCCAGCCGAACTTGGACTCCACGACGGCGCCGCCGAGGCCCAGGCCGATGCCACCGCCCACGGCGGCGCCGAGGTTGTAGAAGCTGTACATGCGGCCCCGGCGCCCCACCGGGTAGTAGTCGGCGATGAGGGACACCGCCGCCGGGCCGTTGGCCTCCACGGTGCCCACGCCCAGGCGCGCGAGAAAGAGCAGCAGGATCGACGGTGCGATGGCGTTGAGGCCCATGCACACCGTCCAGATGGCCATGGCCCCGGCGAGGAGCCAGGTACGGCGGGCTCGGTCGGCCAGCGCCCCGAAGGGGAAGGAGCCCAGCAGGCCGATGGCGGCCATGGCGAAGGGGATGAGGCCCAGCAGCGTGTCGCTGACGTGGAACTCGGCCCGGATTCCCTCCACCGCCTGGGCGAGGGACTGGCGTTCGCCCTGCTCGAGCGCCAGGGTGCCGGCGATTGCCACGATCGGACCCAGGCCGTAGGCCACCGACTTTCGAGTGCTGCCGTGGGCCACGGCTCGTGAGGGTACACCTCGGTGGTACCGTCCAACTGACGCCGGTGTCAGCAATCGGCAGGCGGGAGGACGACCACATGAATGGCGCAGACGCAGGCGACCACGCCGACAATTCGGCCGGCAATCAGGCAGGCGCGGAATCGGATCCGTTCGAGGAGTTCAACCGGGCGATGGGGGCCGGTGTGGTGACCAACCCCTACCCGGACTTCGCCCCCATGCGGGCCACGGGCATCTCCGGCTCCGACGTGCGCATGCTCATGGGTCTGGATCCGGAGGCAATTCTCGACTTCGATGAGGGCGACATTCCGCCGTTGTTCACGGTGTCGAGTTTCGAGGCGGTGCAGGAGGTGCTGCGCGACGGCGAGCGCTTCTCCTCTTCCGGCTACGCCGATGTGATGGGCCTGGTGATGGGCCGCACCATCCTGGAGATGGACGAGCCCGACCATCACGCCTACCGGTCGCTGATCCAGCAGGCCTTCACCCGCAAGGCGATGGAACGCTGGGAGTCCGACTTGGTGGTGGGTGTCGTCGACGAGTTGATCGATGGCTTCATCGACCGGGGCCGGGCCGAGTTGGTGAAGGAACTGTTCTTCCCGTTCCCCGTCAACGTGATCGCCGGTCTGTTGGGCCTGCCCCGCGCCGATCTGCCCAAGTTTCACCGTTGGACCGTCGAGTTGATCAGCGTCTCCATCAACATGGACATGGCGCTGGGCGCCTCCAAGAAGTTGGAGGAGTACCTCCTCGGCTATGTGCAGCAACGGCGGACGGACCCGGGCAACGACATGATCTCGGTGCTCGCCCAGGCCGATCACGACGGCCAACGGTTGACCGACGCCGAGATCATCTCCTTCTGCCGTCTGTTGCTGCCCGCCGGCGCCGAGACGACCTATCGCTCCTCGGCCAACCTCACCACCGGACTGCTCAACCATCCCGACCAGCTCGCCGCCCTGCACGCCGACCGCTCGCTGCTGCCCCAGGCCATCGAGGAGGGGTTGCGGTGGGAGCCGCCCCTGCTCACCATCCTGCGCACCGCCACCGAGGACACCGAGATCGCCGGCAGGCCCGTGCCCCGCGGGGCGATGCTGGTGGTCAACATGGGGGCGGCCAACCATGACGAGCAGCGCTGGGACCGGGCCGACGACTTCGACATCCTCCGCAAGCCGGCGCCGCACATCTCCTTCGCCTCCGGCCCCCACATGTGCCTGGGCATGCATCTGGCCCGGATGGAGACCAAGGTCGTGATGAACCGGCTGCTCGATCGCCTCCCAGACCTGCGGGCGGATCCCGATGCCGAGGCCCCCTACATCACGGGGATGACGTTCCGGGCGCCTCCCCGCCTCGACGTGCTGTTCTGAGCACGGTGCCCGAGATCGACCCGGAGCTCCGGGCCCAGATGAACGAAGCGTTCCTGCAGACGCCGCTGCACGCGCTCCTTCGGTTGCGGATCCGCGAGCCCATCCCCGAAGGCGAGCCCGGCCACGAGCCCGGCACCTGCATCGTCGACATGCCCGTGCACCCCGACGGCTTCGGATCCTCGGGCAATCTGCACGGCGGCGCCCTGGCCACCTTGTGCGACGTGGCCTGCGCGTCGGCGGCGTCGCGGGCGTCCTCGTTCCGGCCGGGTGAGAACACCTTGGTCACCGCCGACCTGCATGTGCGCTACGTGGGCCGACCCCGGGGCGACTCGGTGCGGTGCGAGGCACGGGTGATCAAGTCGGGTCGCCAGCTCATCGTGGTGTCGGGCACCGTGCTCGACGACGAGGACCGGGTCGTGTGCTCGGCCGACTTCGCCGCCATGGTGGTGCCCCTGCGCCAGCCCCTGCGCCCCGAACTGCGCAAGGACCCGAACTCCGCCGAGATGTGAGTCGCTGACGCGGCGACTCAGAGGCCGAGGAGCTGAGCCACCTTCGCCCGGTGCTCGCGGGCCGCACCGTGGAACTGCGCGGCGGCATGGGCCCGCTTGACCCACATGTGCTGGTCGTGTTCCCAGGTGTAGCCGATGCCGCCCAGCAACTGGATGCCGTCGGCTGCCACCAGTCGCTGGCATTCGCCGGCAGCGGCCTTGGCCATGGCGGCCGACACGGCGCGGCGATCGTCGTCCTCTTCCACCGTGGCGGCCGCGAACAGGGCGACGGCCCGGGCCCGCTCCAGCGCCACGTACATGTTGGCGATCTTGTGCTTGACCGCCTGGAAGCTGCCGATCGGCACCCCGAACTGCACGCGTTCCTTGGCGTAGGCGACGGTGGTGTCGAAGATCGTCTGGCAGGTGCCCACCAGTTCGAGCGCGGTGGCAATGGCGATCTCCTCCGCAGCGGCCCTCAGTGCCCCCTCCCCGCAGGCGGCGACGGCGCCGGCAGCTACGACCACACCGTCGAGGCGCACATGACCCACGGCGCGGGTGAAGTCGATGGATCGCACCGGGGTGAGGTGCACGCCGGCTGCGTCGATGGGAATCACGGCCAGGCCGAGGGTGCCGTCGGGCATGCGTAGCGCCACCGCCAGGTCGTCGACCTCACCGGCGCCGACCACGTGGTGGCATTCGCCGTCGATGCGCAGCTCGGCACCATCACCGGCGGCGGTGCCGGTGGCCGTGGCGGGCACCGTCGAGGCGTCGAAGGCGCCGCCCTGGCCGGCCAGTGCGACCGCCCCGGAGCGACCCGCCGCGCAGGCACTCATGGCGGCGCCGAGTCCAGCGGCACGCACGGCGGCCAGGAAACCCACCAGCGACGCCGACAACGCTCCCGGAGCGATCACCATCCCCACTTCCTCGGCCATCACCGCCAGTTCCACCATTCCCAGTCCCACGCCGCCGTCCGCCTCGGGAATGCAGAGGGCTGGCCAGTCCAGGCGCACCGCGGTGCGCCACAGCGCGG
>JANMIX010000766.1:0-3017 GCA_031376015.1 Acidimicrobiia bacterium
CCCCGCACTTCTGGGCGCTCGCCATCCGCTATCGCGAGGACTACCAGGCGGCGTCGGTGCCCATGCTCCCGGCGGTCGCCAGCCTTCACACCACCGCCGTGCGGATCCTGGGCTACACCGTCCTGCTGTGGGCGCTCACCCTGGTCTTTGCCCCCGTGGCCGGCATGGGACATCTCTATGTCGGCGCCGCGCTGGTGCTCGGTGCGGTGTTCTTCGGGCTGGCGGTGCAGCTTCTCCGAGACGAGAAGACCGCAACCGCCATGAAGGTCTTCGGCTGGTCCATCACCTACATCACCCTGCTGTTCGGTGCCATGGCCGCCGACCAGCTACTCCGATCCGGGATCTGATACCCCCCAGGGAGAGTCCCCCATGAATAGAGTCCTTCTCCGGCTATGACCATGACCGAAACCCGACCCTCTGGCGCGGCCGCAGACCCTGCGCCGACCGCCACCTCCGACTCCGAATCCGCGGCGGGCGGTCTGGCCGCGCTCTTCGGCTCAGGCGACCCGACCGTCGTCGGCCGTCTCTGGATCGGCGCCTCCCTGGCCTTCCTGGTTCTGGCCGGTGGCCTGGGCGCCGCGCTGGGCATTGAGCGGCTCGACACGTCCACCTACGACGTGTTCACCCGTGACCACTTCGCCCAGGCCTTCTCCATGCACGCCGTGGTCGGGATCTTCCTCGCCGCCATTCCCCTGTTCATCGGGGTCGGCACGATCGTCGTTCCTCGCCAGCTGGGCATTCGCACCGTGGCGTTCCCCCGGGCCATGTCCTTCGCCTTCTGGGCCTGGCTCCTGTCGGGCGTGATGGTCGTGGTCGCCTACCTGGTCAACGGCGGCCCCGGCGGGTCCAGCCAGGACGGGGTCGACCTGTTCCTGGTATCGCTGGCCTTGGTGGCGGTGGCCCTGGTGGTGGCCTCCATCAGCCTGGCCACCACCGTGCTGGCGCTGCGCCGTCCGGGCATGACACTGGCCCGGGTGCCCGCCTTCGCCTGGTCGATGCTGGTTGCCGCCACGATGTGGATCGCCAACCTGTCCGTGCTGGCCGGGCTGCTGGGGCTGCTCTACGTGGATGCCCGCTACAAGCTCGGGGCGGTCGACAAGCTGCAGGGCAGCCTCGACGGCTGGTTGCGCTGGACCGCCAGCCAGCCGGCGCTGTACGTGGCCGCCATCCCGGTGCTGGGCGTGGCCTTCGACATCATCCCGGTGTTCACCGACCACCGCCAGAAGCGTCACGGGGTCATCCTCGGCGCCATCGGCCTCTACGGCGCCCTAACCTTCGGCGCCTGGAGCTTCTACCAGGTGCATGCGGCCAACCTGACCCGCCAGGCGCTGTACGTGGGCATGGGGATCGCCATAGTGCTGCCGGTCCTGTTGCTGCTCGGCGCTCTCGGCGAGTCGCTCGTCAAGGGCAAGGTCCGCTTCGCCCCGCCGCTGCTGTTCGGGGTGAGCGCCTTCTTGTTCGTGCTGGACTCCGCGGTCCTCGGTGGCCTTCGGGTGATCGACCCCTTCAAGCTGGTGGGCACCACCGCAGATGCGGGCGTGGCCCACAGCACGCTGGCCGCCACCTTGATGGGCGCAATCGCTGCCCTGCACTACTGGTGGCCCCAGATCACCGGGAGATCGCTCCATTCGGTGTTGGGCACCGTGAGCGGACTGCTGGGCCTCGTCGGTGCGACCGCGCTGGCCATCCCCGACATCATCAGCGGGTTCATGGATGAGTCCCGTGGATCGCTCGGCCGCTTCGATGACACCATCAAGGCCCTCAACGCGGTCTCGCTGGCCGGCGGCATCATCCTGCTGTTCGCCATCGTGGTCTTCCTGCTCAACCTGGCCGACTCGCTGACCCGGCCCGAAGAGGACGGCACCACCGATCCCTGGGATGGCTTCACCCTCGAATGGGCCGACGATCCCGCCGCCGTGGCGGTGGCGTCGGCCACCCCGTTGCTCGATCAGAAGGAGACGTCGTGATGGACGCGGCGGCAGACATCGCCATCGGCGCCGCGCCCCCGGCGCCACCGGCTCGGCCCCGCACGCTGCTGCTGGGCTCGGGCTTCGCGGCGGCGGCCTCGGTGCTGGCCCTCGGGGCCGTGCTGGCCGTCTACCTGTCGCAGCGGTCCGAGATGCGGTTGTCGGGCGAATGGGCCAAAGCCGTCGGCGACGCCATCCCCACCACGCCGGGCACCATGGCCTTGGTGACCCTGGCCATGTCGGTGGTCACCATGCAGTGGGCGGTGTGGGCCCTGGCCCGTCAGGACCGGCCCCGGGCCTATATGGCGATGGGCATCACCTTCGTGCTCGGCCTCGCCTACGTGAACGCGGTGGCCTTCATCTTCAACGAGATGCAACTCACCGCCCACGAATTCGGCGGTCTGCTGCTCATGAGCCTTCTCGGCGCCCACCTGGCCATGACCGGGGTCGGGCTGCTGTTCCTGTTGGTCATGATGGTCCGCACGCTGGGCGGCGACAACGCCAGCCGCCATCCCGAGGGGCTCGTCGCTGCTGCCGTCTACTGGTACACCACTGTCGCCGTGTTTGCGGTGCTGTGGTTCGTCGTCTTCATCGAGAAGTAGGAGAGAACCGGGTGATCACGACAGGATCGAAGTTCTACTTCGGCCTCGCCGCTCTGAGCCTTGCCGGGGCCGCTGCCTACGGCTTCGGTAGCCGGGGCGGCTTCAACGGCACACTCTCGCTCGGCCTCAACGGATCGGTCGGCGAGCTCACCGGCTACGCCGTCCTGCTGCTGGTGGGCGCCGCCGCGCTGCTCATCGGCGGGATGGTGGTCGGCTTCAGGGACGCTGACCCCGAGGAAGCCGCCGCCGCCTACGGGTTGGCCGAAGTGCCCGAGCCCGCTCCGGTGGCCGGCAACTCCTACTGGCCGGCGTTGGGCGCCGCCGCCGCCACCTGCGCCGTGGTGGGTCTGGTGGTCAACACCCAGGTGTTCCTGCTGGGCGTCGTTGTGGGTGTGCTGGTCCTGGTGGAGTGGATGGTCCGGGCCTGGGCCGACCGCGCCACCGGCGA
>JANMIX010000772.1:0-3728 GCA_031376015.1 Acidimicrobiia bacterium
CTTCCACCACCGGCACGTCGGAGGCGACGTCCGGGGTGAGCGTGTTGGTGGCGTAGCCGGGCTCGTCGGTGTTGTCCTCCAGCACGTTGAGCCGCACCGGGTTGAGACGCACCGGGTTGAGCCGCACCGGGCTCGTCTCGAACGGTGACACCAGACCCGTCCCACCGCCGCCGCCGACGGCCAGGTCGAAGTCGGCGGGGAGCTTGGACAAGCCGAAGGTGATCTGTGATCCGACCGGCAACGTGCTGGGGATGTCGAACTTGAAGTAGTCGAGATCGCCGGCGTAGGAGAGGTGGCCGGCCACGACCACGCCCGTCTGCAACGCGGTGCTGTTGGCCGGCGAGTTGTCGGTCGGTTCGTTGGCGTCGATGACCCGCACGACGGCCGGCGGTGACGCGTTGGCGGTGCTGTTGTCGACGGTGACCTGGCTGCTGGCCGTAAAGCTGCCCAGGTCTTCGCCCGGTTCGTAGGAGGCGGAGACCACGGCGTTCCCGCCACCATTGGCGCAGGCGCCTGATGGCACCCGCCACCCGGTTGCGATGGGGGAGCCCAAGGCCTGCGGGCTTCCGCCATTGATACGGAAGCTGGCGGTACCGGGCACGAGGCGAGCGCGGCTGGAGGGGGTCTGAGTCACGCTGGCACCGAGGGCGGGTGAGGAGCCGAGGCAGTCCAACCGGAAGCCGGTGTCGACACGGTAGAGGTTGGTGGTCCGAAGCCGGGCCTGGTCGAGGGTGGTTCGCAGGGGCAACTTCTCCAGCGGTGCCTGATCGTTGGGGGCGAACCCGGCGAGCACATCGGCAAGCGTGACGTCGGTGCGGATCCCGTCGGTGATCACGGTGCGGATCAGGTCGCCCAGGCTGCCGGTGGCGGTGAGCCCCGACTGCGTCTGGTCGTAGGCACCCAGCAGTTGCGCATCGAGCAGGGTCACGCAGGAGCCGGTGCCGGAGCACTTGGTGGGGTCAACGAATCGGGCCCGGTCGTTGTTCGTGGTCGGCAGGGAGAGCACCGGGATGTCGCCGAGAACGGTGGAGTAGAGGTCCACGTCGCGAACCGGGGCCAGATCGAGCGGCGAGCCGGTGAAGTCGGCGGGTGCCTTCAGGCTCACCGGAGTGGCCAGGTAACCGCTGAGGTCGGCACCGGCGATCTGCACGTCGAGCAGGGTCGTCTTGCTGAGGTCGGGGCAGGTCGACATCCCGTGGCTGGCCAGGTAGGCGCAGAACGTGGTGCCCGCCGGCGCCGGCAGCTGCGACAGCGGGATCGTGAGCAACATGAACGATGCCAGCGACAGGTCGGCGAGCGGCGTCCCGCTGGTGTCGAGATCGGCCAGGCTCATGCCCGCAAGCGGGTCGTGCTCGGGCGCCACGATGGTGGCGTTCAGCAGATCGGCCCAAGTGACGGTGAGCGGCGGCATTCCTTCCCAGCGCGACCCGACGAAGCGATCGGTCCAGCTCGGAGGCGAGACGAGCTTGAAGCTCCCGACCGCCATGTTCGACAGCACGGGATTCAAACGAAGCGGGTTCAACCGCACGGGGTTCAACCGCACGGGGTTGAGACGAACCGGGTTCAACCGCACGGGATTCAACCGCACCGGGTTGAGACGTACCGGGTTCAACCGCACCGGGTTCAACCGCACCGGCGCGGACTGGTAACCCGTGGCCGTACCACCGCCGAGGGCAGTGAGCGCCCCGCCGAGGGCGGCGGCGTCGGTGAGCGCCCGACCGGCGACGGTGCCGTTGGAGGTATCGGGCGTGACGGTGGTGGTCACTCCGGAGACCAGCACGGGCACGAGCCGGCCGAACGTGGCGTCGCCGTTTCCGGAGCCCGTGCTGGTGGAGAGGACCACGCCGATGAGCGGGACGAGGACGAGCGACGTACGCGCCAGCGGGGAGAGGTTCGCGATCACGGACGACCCCCCCGTCCGGGACGAGCCGTCGGAGGCGAAGTGGTCGACCACCAGTTTTTTCGTCGAACCGACGGTCGACAGCGAAAGGGTGAACACACCGCCACCCGGCACGGGCACCAACGACGGGGACGACTGGGTGTCGCCCTGTTGCCCGGCGACCACCGCGGTCTGTGTCACCGTGGGGTAGGCGACGAACGCGCCGTTTGACGAGCTGTAGCGACGGACTGCCATCTTGCCGGTCTCGATCGTGCCGAGGAGAAGGTTCCCGGCGTCATCGATGTTGAGCACCGGCTGCCCGCTACCAGCGGTGACCTCGGTCATCCCGGCCAGCCCGAAGCCACTGGTGAGGGAGCCGTTGGCGCCGAACGAGGCGAGCTGGACGTTGGCGCCGCGCCGGGCCGCGACGTACATCTGCGACGCGGTCGCCACGGTGCTGCCGGCGGCTTCGGCACCGTTGAGCCCGCCGATGGTGACGCCTTGGGGTGCCAGGTTGTTGTCGAAGCGGTAGTCCACGACATTCGAGGCGGTCCCCACGGCCCGGCGGGCCAGCAGGTGAATGAAGCCACCCATCACGGCGGTGCCATAGGGATCACCGGCGACGGGCTTGCCGGTGGTGTCCTTCGGGTACACCACGTTCGATTTGCTCTTGCCGTCGGCGCTGATGCGCATGAAGCCAGGCGTCTGCACCATGCTCTTTCCGGAACCGATGCGGTACACACCGGCCAGGAGCACCCGGCCGGTCGGATCGACCGAGACGGAGGACGTCGACTGACCGTCGATCGGGCCGGTCGAGAGCCGCTCGTACAACGAGGTCTGAATGACGCCGAACTGAGAATCCTGAGTGCCGTCCGGCTTCAGCTTGATCAGGTCGATGGTTCCCGCACTGTCGATCGTGGATGCCAGCACGGATCCGTCGGGCTGCACGGCGATGGCGTTCGGGCCGGGCGAGCGGTGTCCGGTACGAACGGTGGTGCCGTTGGTGCCGAAGGTCGGATCGAGCGCGGTGGTGCTCTGCGCGGCGAACGCGGGGGATGGCAGGACAACCGCCGGAAGGCCGAGCAACCCCAAAACCACGAACAAGCGCAGCACCCTGCGCCGACTCACACCGAACATGGCCGAACCCGCCTCGCGCTCAGCGGCGCTTCCCCATGATGCGCCGACGTGCCCGTCCCGTCGAGCACACGACATAGGGTACTCACCCGACAAGGTCGCGCAAAAGCAACTTTTGTCACACGCATTGCCCTTACTGAACGGCAGCGCCCCGCAACCAACGGCGACGCCCTGAGCATCACACCGTGGCGGTGGTGAACAGTTGGACCCCGAGCGCCTGCTCCCCGATGTGGTTCGGCGTTGGCTACACGAGGAACCGACGCGGTTGCACCGCCAGATCGAAGGGACCCTGGTGTTCGCCGACGTGTCGGGGTTCACCGCGCTGACCGAGCGCCTCGCGGGCCGCGGCAAGGTCGGCGCCGAGGATCTCACCGAAGTGCTCGGGGCAGTCACCTCCGAACTCATCACGCAATCGGCCGAACTCGGCGGCGACCTGCTGAAGTACGGCGGCGATGCGTTGCTGGTCCTGTTCCAGGGCGAGGACCACGCGGTACGGGCCGCCCACGCCGCGTCGGAGATGCAGCGGCGCATCAGCGTGCTGCGCCGAACCAGGGCGGGACGCGTCCGGCTCGGCATGTCGATCGGCATCGCCTCCGGGACCGTCGATCTGTTCCTGGTGGGAAGCCGGCACCTTGATCTGCTGCTCTGCGGTCCGGTGGCCTCCGGCGTGCTCGACCTGGAGCACCGGGCCAATGCCGGGCAGATCTTCCTCGAC
>JANMIX010000807.1:0-2907 GCA_031376015.1 Acidimicrobiia bacterium
CATCGGCCTCGGCCGGCCCCTGCGCCGGATCGCCATGCCCCTTGTGGTGGGCGCCGGCGTTCTGAGCTGTTGGATCTGGGCCTACGCCTACCTGACCCCCACCCAGCCGCTGGACCGCCTACAGGACCGCACGTTCCCCACCGCGGCGGCGCCCATCTGCACGTCGATGGTGGAGGAACTGAAGGCTGCGGGCCTGGTGGGCAAGAGGGCGCAGTCGCCCCAGGAGCGCGCCGCGCTTGTGGCCGAGGCCGACGCCATCGTCACCCGTTACCTCGCTCGCATGGATGCGCTGCCGCGCCCCGCAGCCGACGAGGGCCGGGTGGTGAAAACCTGGCTGGCCGACTGGCGGGTGTGGCTGCAAGCCCGTGACCAGTGGCGCGCCACCCTCATGAAGGGCACCGACAGCGCCTTCTTCGAGCCCAGCCGCAAGACGGGCGAGCCCTACACTCAGGCGTTGTCGAAGTTCGCGACCACCAACTCGATGCCCGACTGCCAGATCCCCAACGGCGTCTGAGCCCGCTCCGAGTGGTTCGGCCCCGCGGGAATCACCCGAGGGCCACGCCCAGCAGCCGTCGGGTGCTGAGGTCGAGATCCATTCCCGCGGCGTCCTCGAGGGACACCCAGCGCAGGGCGATTGACTCATGGTTGCCGGGAGGGACGTCGAGCACGGGCGCTTCGATGAGGTAGCGCACATCGAGGTGGAGGTGTTCGGGCTCCCCGGGGCGGGCGGGGATGGGGTGCACGTCCAGGTCGATCGGCCCGCCGACGACGCGCAACCCCGGCAGTCCGGTCTCCTCGGTGGCCTCGCGCAGGGCCACGCGGGCCAGGTCGTTGTCGCCGTCGGCGTGACCGCCGGGCTGGAGCCAGCGGCCCAGCTTCCGGTGCAGCAACAGCAGCACGTGGCTGCGGTCGGGATCGACCACCGCAGCCGACGCGGTGAAGTGGCCGTGGCGGCAACTGCGGTCCAGCGCGTCGGGATGCGCCTCACAGAAGGCGAGCATCTGCGCCTGCACGCCGTCACGATCGGGCGCGGCACGCACTGCCCGGCGAACGGGCTCCAGCGGGTTCACGACCGGGTCCGGCTCACGTTGGGATCCCCGTCCACGGAGAACCGCCACGGGTGTTCAGTGGCCTTGGACAAGCCGATGCGGCCGCTGCAGACGATAGGGGCGGGTGCCGCCGTCCCGTCGTCGCCGATCCAGATCGCGGCATCGGCGGCGCACAGGTCGGTGCCGTCCATCCGCCCGTCCAGACCGATGGCCTGGGCCAACTTGGCCGGACCGCTACACAGGTCCAGGTCACGACGGGCCGCTGCGCCGCGGGCGGCGCGCATCTTCTCCACGCCAGCCACTGGCGCACCCGCCCGCAACAGCACTGCCAATCCGTCGTGGTCACCACAGACGACGTTGGCACACCAGTGCATGCCGTAGGTGAAGTACACGTACAGACCGCCCGGGGGGCCGAACATGGTGGCGTTGCGCCGGGTCGGACCGCGGTAGGCGTGGCTCGCGGGGTCGGCAGCGCCGAGATACGCCTCCACCTCGACGAGGCGAACCTGGCGGTCACCGTGGACGAGCACCTTGCCCAACAGGTCCGGCGCCACCGCCAGCGGATCGCGGGCGAAGAAGGACCGGCGCAGGCGCTGCACTGTCACCCACCCCCGAACGACGCGGGCAGACCGGTGCTGCCCCCAGGGCGCCGGCTGCTCACACCAGGCGGATTTCCAGATCGGCGACCCTTGCCACGAACCGGCGCAGCTGTTCGCTCACCGCAGCCGGCCCGGCCCCGCCCGGAGTGGTTCTCCGCGTCACCGAGACCCCCGGCTGCAACAACTCCACCGCCTCCTCACCGAGGTCGGGGTGGGCGGTGACCAACTCGGCGAGCGGCACGTGGCGCTCGATCGAATCCCGGACGATGGCGCCCACCACGGCGTGCGCATCGCGGAATGGCATGCCCCGCTCCACCAGGAACTCGGCCAGGTCGGTTGCCGCCGCGTAGGGCGAGTCGGCCGCTTCGCGCATGCGGTCCAGGTCGAGCTCGATGGTGGCGAGGAGGCCGGTCATGGCCGGCAGGGCGAGCAACATCTGATCGAAGGCGTCGAAGAGGGGTTCTTTGTCCTCCTGCAGGTCGCGGTTGTAGCTGAGCGGCAGGCCCTTGAGCGTGGCCAGCAGGCCGGTGAGATGACCGATGAGCCGGCCTGCCTTGCCGCGGGTCAGTTCGGCGATGTCGGGGTTCTTCTTCTGGGGCAGCATCGACGAGCCCGTCGACCAGGCATCGGCCAGCTTCACGAAGCCGAACTCGCTGGTCGACCACAGCACGATCTCCTCACCGATGCGCGACAGGTGCACCCCCAGCAGGGCGAGGTCGAAGAGGGCTTCGGCGACGAAGTCGCGATCGGCCACCGCGTCGAGGCTGTTCTCGAACCGGCTGGCAAATCCCAGATCGATGGCAGTGCCGTCGGGATCGAGGGGTAAGGACGAGCCCGCCAGGGCGCCCGCCCCCAGCGGCGAGACATCCATGCGGTCGCGGCTGGCCAGCATCCGGTCGACATCCCGGGCGAGGGCCCAACCGTGGGCGAGGAGGTGATGCGCCACCAGCACCGGTTGGGCTCGCTGCAGATGCGTGTAGCCCGGCATGTAGGCCGTGCCCACCTCCTGGGCGCGCTCGAGCAGCACCCGCTGGAGCGCCACGGTGCGTTGTGCAACCTCGACGAGGTGCCGCTTGACGAAGCGACGCAGCGCGGTGGCCACCTGATCGTTGCGGCTGCGGCCGGTGTGGAGCTTGGCGCCCGCGGGGCCGGCGAGTTGCGTGACGCGCCGCTCGATGGACGTGTGCACGTCCTCGTCGGAGGGCTCGAACGTGAAGGAACCCTCGGCCAGTTCCACCTCGACCCGGTCGAGGGCGGCG
>JANMIX010000818.1:0-1804 GCA_031376015.1 Acidimicrobiia bacterium
CCTCGACGCGCTCCCCCAGTCGGTGCTCACGGCGCTCGAGGGCTGCGACCTGATCCTGCACGCGGGCGATCTCAGCGTGCCCTCCGTGCTGCACGACCTGGAGCGGGTGGCGCCGGTGGTGGCGGTGCGCGGCGACCACGACCGGCTGGACGGCCTCGCCCTGCCCGAGACCGTCGTGGTCGTGGCCGGCGGCTGCCGGATCGGGCTCGTCCACGGCGACCGGCACGGCATGGTCGACGCCTCGGTGGTCGCGGCGTCGGTGCTCGCGGGGCGCCCGCTGGCCTACCGCGGGCGGCTGACGCAGGCCCTGCAGCGGCGCATGGGCCCGGTGGACGCGATCGTGTTCGGCCACTGGCACGAGCCGGTGGCGCGCCGGGAGGGATCGACCCTGATGTTCTCCCCCGGAGCCGTCTGCCCCTGGGGCAGCCTGGAGGGCGGGCGGGCACCCGGAACCGGCCTCGCCGGGGTCAGCGACCGCGCCGTGCGCCGCTTCCGCCACCAGCTCGGCGCCGAGGCGATGCGGCCGAGCGTGGGCATCCTGGAGGTCGGCTCCGGGGGCATCCGTCCCCGGGTCGTCCCCCTCGACGCTGGGTAGGCTGGCGAGGATGCCCGCCGCCGGCCTCCCGCGCGCGATCAGCTCCATCCGCGGCGGGCTCGCCCTGGGTGCGCTGGCGGCCGCGCTGATGGCGCTCGCCCCGCTGTTCGACCTGGTCACCGGCCGCGGCACGGGCCCGGGGGGACCCACCTACGTCGCCGGCATCGGCGTCTCCGTGTCGGCGATCGCGGTGACCGCCTGCCTGGCGATCCTGGTGGGGGTGGTGCGGGAGGTCCTCTGGGTGCACCTGCTGGGGCTCGTCATCACCACCGGCGTCGCGCTGGTGGCCGGGCTGCTGGTGATCGTGGCCCGCATCTCCGACCACTTCGCCGACGGGGCCGACCTGTCGCTCGGCACAGGAGGCCTGCTGCTCATCGCGAGCTTCTGGGCGTCGCAGCACCATCGGTGTGCTGATGACCGAGCGAACGCAGTCCGCTGCCGTGGCCGGGGCGTCGAACCTGGTCTACGGCGCGGACGGGGGGTTCTCGTTCTTCCAGAACGTCAGCTTCGGCGGGTACTGGGCGAAGTCCGACACCGACGGGCGAAAGACGGACAACGATAGCTACCAAACCCGGTTCGAGTACACAGGCGACCGGTGGGGTGCGCAGGCGCAGTACATGAAGGTCGGCACCAACTTCAATCCCGAAGTGGGATTCGTGCGTCGCGCCAACATGCGTCGATCGTTTGGGCAGTTCAAGTTCGCACCGAGGCCGAAGGTACGATTCAAGCGCATTCGACAGTTCACATATCAGGGCACCGTCGAACACATCGAGAATGGCGCCGGGCAGCTCGAGAGCCGAATTCAGACGGCGCGATTCGCGGCGGAACAGCAGAACAGCGACGTGTTCTCTCTGGAAGCCAACACGGACTACGAGCTGTTGTTAAGGCCGTTCACGGTGGCGAAGGGCGTGGCGATTCAGCGCGGCAGCTACTCGTTCAGCCAGATCACGGCGGCCTATGCGATGGGGCTGCAGCGACGTGTGTCGGGCACATGGACTCTTCAGACTGGTGAGTTCTACGACGGCACGCTCACGTCGGTGGGGTACACAGGGGCACGCGTCTCGATCCAGAAGCAGTGGTCCGTGGAACCCAGCGTCTCGGTGAATGCGGTGCGGCTGCCAGCAGGCGATTTCACGACGACACTGCTGCGCGCGCGCTCGGACTACGGGTTCTCGCCGCGCATGTTCGCGTCCGCGCTCTTGCAGTACA
>JANMIX010000827.1:0-1789 GCA_031376015.1 Acidimicrobiia bacterium
GCATCATCAAAGCGATGCCGAGCTTGAAGCCGGAGCGCAGGACACCGGTACGGGGCGCGACAGGCACAGATCCTCCAGAGTGGCGACGACCAGGGATCTTCCAGTCTGGAGGGGACCTGCCGCGATTGCTCCGATCGGCTCCGGAAATGAACCGAAGGACCCACTGCGCCCTGGCCCGGAGTGACTAGAAGCTCCCATGGCGGGTAGGACACGTCACGTCGCCGTCGCGCGCGGGGGTACGTGCAGGCGTGGGAGCATGCCGAAAACGAGAAGGGCCTGAGCTTGCTCGAATTCCTGCAGTTGTCCGCACGAGATCTCTTCGGCAGCGAGGTGAAGCTGCCTGCCGGCTTCACGGGCCGCCCCAGCCTCGTCGTCATCGCCTTTCGGCGTCAGCACCAGTCGCTGGTAGATGAGTGGATCGCCTGGGGCGAGACCGCTGCCGACCAGTTCCCCGAGATGCGCAGCTACGAGCTTCCGGTGATCGCCACACGTTGGTCCCCGGCGCGGGGCCTGATCGACGGTGGCATGGCCCAAGCGGTGCGTGACCCCGAGGTGAGACGTCGAACCCTCACCGTCTACACCGATGTTCGACGCGTCACCGATGCCCTGGATATTCACCGCACCGACACCGTCACGGCGATGCTGGTCGACGAATCCGGTCGGGTGCGGGCCCGGGTGACGGGCCCCGCCGACCCCTCGGCAATCGAGGACCTCCTCGGCCAACTGGCCCACGATCCGCCGTCGGCCGCCGGAGCCGGCCCAGCCGAGGTCGAGACCTTCTCCTTCGAGTTCGACCACCAGTTCCGTCGTCTGCTCGCACTGGCCGGCATCACACCAGGCACCGCGCACCTCACCCTCGCACCGACGCGTCTCGCCATCCGTTTCGGGCCGTGGTCGTGTGAGACACCGATCGCCAACGTGACCGAAACGTGTGTGACGGGGCCTTACCGCTGGTACCGGGCGATCGGGCCCCGCGGTTCCTTCGCCGACCTCGGCGTCACGTTCGGCACTTCCACCAAGGGGGGTGTCTGCGTACTGCTACGCGAGCCGGTGCGCGGCCTGCTGCCGGTCGGAGTTGTCCGCCATCCGGGTATCACGGTGACCGTGGCCGAACCGGAGCGGTTCGTCGCCTCCCTTCGCCGGCGGGCCGGTCTCGACTGAGGCGCTCCCGGTACGCCGGCCCGGTTCGAGCCGGACCTGAAGGATGCTCCTTTCTTTCGGACGGCTATCGCTCGGTGGTCCTCGACGATGTGGGGTGTCGGTCGGACACCACGATGCCGCCGATGACATCGCCGTCGCGGTGCTGACCCGCGATCCGCAGGATTTGGCGCCGGCGTCCTTGGCGTAGCGTGCAGGCCGGCATCTCGCCGAATCCGCCTGACCTGCAGGGAGCCGTTTGCCATGTCCATTGCCATCACCGATGACCACCGCACCCTGGCCGGAACCGTCTCCGACTTCCTGACCAAGCATGGGTCGCGAGCAGCCGCACGTTCCCTGCTCGAAGCCGACGCCGAGGGTCTGCCGGCCTTCTGGGGCGATCTGAGCCAACTCGGTTGGCTTGGCCTTCACCTTCCCGAGGAGCACGGCGGCTCGGGTTACGGCATGGAGGAACTGGTGATCGTGGTGGAGGAACTCGGCCGGGCCATCGCTCCCGGCCCGTTCGTCCCCACCGTGATCGCCAGCGCCCTTCTCGATGCCACGGCGGCCCCGGAGGTCAAGGCCCGCCTGCTCCCCGGATTGGCCGACGGGTCGGTGCGCGGTGCGGTCGCGTTGGGCGGTCGGGTCGAGC
>JANMIX010000833.1:0-7790 GCA_031376015.1 Acidimicrobiia bacterium
CACCGGCACCGACGGTGCCGGCGTCGTCCTGGCTCTGCCCGACACCGTTGCGGGCTCGGCGTACCAGGTGCTCGACGGAACCGAAGGGCTCTGGGTGCTGTCGGGCGAGCCTGGCGAGACGTCGGCCACCTTCGTCTCCGCCAGCGGCCGAGCCGGCGCGCCGGTGGTCATCGGCTCGGCCCAGCGCGTCGCAAGCGCCGCCGGATTCCTCGTGCTGGGGGAAGGGGGCCGCTACGACCTCGTGGCCCCGGACGGCACTGCCCGCCAGGGCGGTACGGGGTTGGTGATGGGAGCCGGTGAATCCTCGGTAGTGCTGCAACGCTGCGCACAGCCGCTGCAGTGCCGGCCGGTGCTGGTGAACCTGCGCACCGGCGCGACCTCCGACTTCGCCCGTGGCGAGGGTGCCCGACCCGGCCCCATGGCGGAGGCACAGGTGGGCACCGATGGTTCGCTGGCCGTGCTGGCCGCCGGTCCCGACACCACCACCGTGTGGTTCGGCACGGCGGCCACGGGTTTGCGCGTCGCTCCTTTCCAGAACGCCACCGCCATCGCCTTCTCGCCTGACGGCCGGTGGTTGGTGGGCCTGGAAGGCAAGAACCTGCGGGCAATTGACCTGCGCACCGGGGCGGCGCGGGTCCTGAACGATGCCGGCGTGACCGCCGATGCCTCGGGGACGATGGGCCTGACGGTCTTCGCGACCACCGCGCCGTGAATCTCGCCGACTTTCAGCAACTCATGGTCGACACCTTCGGCGAGCGTGACCGCGCCCGGGGCACAGCCGCCACGATGGCCTGGCTGGTCGAGGAACTCGGTGAGCTGTCCCAGGCCGTGCGCAAGGGCAGCCCGGAGGCCCAGCTGCACGAGCTGGGCGACGTCCTCGCGTGGCTGGCATCGCTGGCGGGCCAATTGGATCTGTCGCTCGAGGAGGCCGCCGCCCGCTACGCCGAGGGGTGTCCTCGCTGCGCCGCCAGCCCGTGCCGCTGCCCCCTCTGACGCGGCTCCGGTGCCGCCGCCCGCGCGGCGCATCGGTGTTTGAGCAAGCTCAGCGGGCGAGCAGCAACTCCGCGATCTGCACCGCGTTGAGTGCGGCGCCTTTACGGAGGTTGTCGTTGGCCACGAACAGGGCCAGGCCGCGCCCGCCCTCGACCGTGGGATCGGTGCGCACGCGCCCCACGTAACTCGGGTCCGAACCTGCGGCCCGCAAGGGTGTGGGCAGATCTACGACCTCCACGCCGGGGGCCTCCCGCAGCAGCGCCAGCGCGTCGGCGGGCGAGAGGGGTCGCTCGAAGGCGGCGTTGATCGACAGCGAGTGCCCCGTGAAGACCGGTACCCGCACGCAGGTTCCCGACACCGCCAGGTCGGCGATGCCCAGGATCCTGCGGCTCTCGTTGCGGAGCTTCTGCTCCTCGTCGGTCTCCCGCGAACCGTCCTCCACCAACGAGCCCGCCAGCGGCAGCACGTTGAACGCGATCGTGCCGGGGAACTTGTGTGCAGCCGGAAACTCCACGGCCCGGCCATCGAAGGCCAGGCCGGCGGCGGATTCGGCCACCTTGCGGATCTGGTCGTCGAGCTCCTCGACCCCGGCGCCACCGGCCCCGGACACCGCCTGGTAGGTGCTCACGATGAGGGTCCGCAGCCCCGCGGCGCGGTGCAGGGGCATCAGCACCGGCATGGCCGCCATGGTGGTGCAGTTGGGGTTGGCGACGATCCCCTTGGGGATGCGGCGCAGTTCCTCGGGGTTCACCTCGGCGACCACCAGCGGCACCTCAGGGTCCATGCGCCAGGCGCTCGAGTTGTCGATGACCACGGCACCGGAGGCCGCCACGCGCGGCGCCAACTCGAGCGAGGTCGCCTTGCCGGCGGAGAACAGGGCGACGTCGAGGCCGGCGTAATCGGCCGTCTCGGCATCCTCCACCACGATCTCCCGATCCCCGAAGGTCAGGGTCCGCCCCGCCGAACGGGACGAGGCGAAGAACCGCACCTCCTCGGCCGGGAAGGATCGTTCGAGCAGCAGGCGGCGCATGACCGCTCCGACCTGCCCCGTGGCACCTACGACTCCGACGCGCATGGTGCAAGGGTAGGGCCCCTCACCGCTCGGACCCCAACACGTTCGAGTCGGGCGGTCAGGCCGGTTCGTCGAGTTCGAACGCGGTGTGAAGGGCCTGTACCGCCCGCTCGACGTCGGTTTCGGCCACCACGCAGGAGATGCGGATGGCCGAGGTGGAGATCATCTCGATGTTCACGCCGTTGCCGGCGAGAGTGGCGAACATGGTGGCGGCGACACCTGGGTTCGACTTCATGCCCGCGCCGACGAGGGTCACCTTGCCGATGGTGGAATCGGTGCTCACCCCGGCCGCGCCGATCTCGCCGGCCAAGCTCCCGGCCACCTCGGTGGCGACATCGAGATCGGTACGGGGGACGGTGAAGCTGATGTCGGTCACCCCGTGGTCGGACACGTTCTGCACGATCATGTCGACGTTCACGCCCGCATCGGCCAGTGGACGGAACACCCGGGCGGCGATGCCGGGCTGGTCCGGCACGCCGGTGATGGTGACCTTCGCCTCGGACACGTCGTGTACGACGGCGGTCACGACGGCTTGTTCCATGGACTCATCCTCCTCGACCACCCAGGTGCCGGGCTCCCAGGTGAAACTGGATCGAACGTGCAGGGGCACGCGCCAGGTGCGGGCGTACTCCACCGAGCGCATGACGGGCTTGGGACAGCCGGCGGCGTTCATCTCCAACATCTCGTCGAAGCTGATGTGACGCATCCGGCGGGCACGGGGCACGACCCTGGGGTCGGCGGTGAACACGCCCGGCACGTCGGTGTAGAGCTCGGCGGCGTCGGCATCCAGCGCATGGGCCAGCGCCACCGCCGTCGTGTCCGATCCGCCACGACCGAGGAAGGTCACGTCGTTGGTGGTCGACACACCTTGGGCGCCGCCCACCACGGGTACGCGACCCTCGTTCAGGGAGGCGCGCACCCGGTCGGGGCGGACCCCGAGGATCTTGGCGTTGGAGTGGTTCGTGTCGGTGAGGAACCCGGCCTGGCTACCGGTGAAGCTGTCGGCCGGACACCCGATGTCGTGCAGTGCCATGCACAGCAGGGCCATGGCCTTGCGTTCGCCGGCGGTGATGAGCATGTCCATCTCGCGGCCTGGGCGCACCTTGGACACCTCCGAGGCCAACCGCAGCAACTCGTCGGTCTCCTTGCCCATGGCGCTGACGACCACCACCACGTCGTCGCCGCGACGGCGGGTGCGCCCGACGTGGTCGGCGACCTCACGGATGCGGTCGGGATCGGCCACCGAGGTGCCGCCGAATTTCTGTACGACGAGGCCCACGGGTCAGCTCGCCGGCCCACCGGCCAGCAGCGCGCCCCATTGCGACAGCTGGCTGAACAACTCGTCCTCGGTCATGTGCGTCATGGCGCACAGCGCTCGCAGGTCGTCGTGTCGCACGGAGAGCACCCGCCCATTGAAGTCGCCGCGCTCGATGATGATGGTGCGGATATAGCGCATGATCGTCGATGCCTCGTCGATGCTGGCCAGCTTCTCCAGGTCGAGCTTCACCTTGGGTGAGCTCGCACTCCCCGGGGTGTCGGCCTTCTCAGGCTCGCCCAGCAGGACGGCCATGGGAACGCTGTAGAACTCCGCCAGGTCGCGAAGCCGCGGCAGCGAGAGGTTGCGGAACCCCCGTTCGTAGGCACCGATGGCCGAAGCGCTCCAGCGCCCGTTCGAGGATGCCTCCACCTCGTCCAGGCTCATCCGGCGCGCCTTGCGCACCTGACGGAGCCGCCGGCCCACCTCGACCGAGAACGCTGTGGGTTCCTCGTCGTCGTCGTTGCCAGCCAATGTGTGTCTCCCGAAACCCTGATTTCACGACGCATCGCAACGATGCGCGCACCTTCCGTAACCAGTGACAGTAGATTCCACCGACCGTGGGCACCGCCAAACGAGAACGTCAACGTCAAGGCAGGATGGACCGGCAGGCTGCGGCTCATCAGGCGCAACAGAAGTCGCGCCGCAAGCGCAGCCTCCGCAACGCCGGGGCGGTGGTGGTGGGCATCGTCATTCTGACCTTCCTGCTGTCGCGCATGGTGGGCGGCGGCTCGGACACGCCCGCGCCCGAGAAGGCGGCCAACGGCTTCACCTACGGCACGGGGGCCTGCCCCCAGGCGGACGGTTCGTCGCCGCGCACGCTCAGCTTCAGCGCTCCGCCGCAGCGCTGTATCGACCCCACCAAGACCTACACGGCCACCTTCGACACCTCGGAGGGAAGGGTGGCGGTGAAGCTCGACACGACGACGACACCGGGAACGACCAACAACTTCGTCGTGCTGGCCCGCTACCACTACTACGACGGCACCGAGTTGTTCCGGACCGATGCGTCGATCGGCATCGTCCAAGGGGGTGCCCCCAACACCAACTCCCCGGCCGACCCGGGCCCCGGCTACGACCTGCCCGATGAGGGTTTCGTGTACTCCGCGCTCACCGAAGGCAAGGGTGGGCCGTACAAGTACCAGGGCGGTGACCTCATCATGGCCCGGGCCTCCAGGCCCAACGGCGGCTCCGCCCAGTTCTTCTTCGGCGCGAACTCCGCGGTGGCGCACCTGGACGCCGACGGCGTCTACGTGAGGTTCGGCTCCACCACCACCGGCCTCGACGTGCTCACCAAGATCCTGGCCCTCAACGACAGCCCCGGGAGCGACGGCAAGCCCTCCAAGCAGGTGACCATCAAGACGGTGACGATCAGCGAGAGCTGATCGCGCCTCGGCCCACCCGGCCGCTGACCCGACCCCCGACGCGGCCCCGACCCGACGCCGGCGCCACCGGCAGGCTGAAGCAGAAGGCGGCACCGCCGGTGTCGGCCTCGTCGACCCACACATCGCCACCCATCGCCTCGACAGAGCGGCGGGCGATGTACAACCCGAGGCCCACGCCCTGCTGAGGGCGTGTCAGGTGGTCACCAAGGCGGGTGAAGCGGTCGAAGATGCGCTCCCGGTCGGCTTCGGGTATGCCCGGGCCGGCGTCGGCCACCCGCGTGACGATGCGTGACTGGTCGTAGCCGACGGTCACCTTGATGGGGGTGCCCGCCGGTGAGAATTTCTCGGCGTTGGACAGCAGATTGGCCAGCACCTGGCCGGCCAGTTGCGGATCGGCAAGGGCCTGAGGGAGCTCACGACGCACCAGCAGCGTGATGTCGCGGTCGGGATGGGCGGTGCGCAGGTTGCGGACCTGGGCGTCGACGATGGCGGCCCAGCCCACGGCCGACACCATCAACAGCTTGTCGGCGTGATCGAGCGAGGTGGCCTGCAGCAACTGTTCGACGAGGCGCTCGAGGCGCTGCTCCTCGCGCAGCATGACTTCGTAGACCTGTTGGCGATCCTCGTCGCTGAACTCCGAGCCCCGGCGCAGCAACGTCTGCAGGAACCCTTTGATGGGCGTCAGCGGCGTGCGCAACTCGTGGCTGACGGTGGCCAGGAAGTCGGCCTTCTCGTCTTCGATCTGCTTGCGGGCGGTCACGTCGCGGGCCACGACCACCGAGCCGCCGGTCGACATGGGTGAGAAGGCGCAGTTGACCCAGACGATCTCGGTGTCGCCCGGCCGCCGCGAGGCCAGCTTGGCCATGACCTCGATCTGCTCGCCGGCCCGGCACGGGCACCCGTGGCCGTAGAGCGCCACCCCCTGCTCGTCGGTGGGCCGGAACACCGAGCAGCACGACTGACCGATCGCACTGCCGGCGCTGGTGCCGGTGAGGCGCTCCATGGCCGGGTTCCACTGCTCGACGCGGCCATCGGCGCCCACCGCCATGATGCCGTCCGAGGAGCTGGCCAGCACGTCAGCCAGGGTCCGCTGTTCGGTCTTGACCGCCTCGAACAGCGACAGCCGGTGCAGGGTCGCCGAGACCCGCTGCGCCAGCGTGTCGAGAATCCGCTCGTCGCGTTCGTCGAACTCCTTGCCGGAGCGAGGAGCCACCGAGATCGACCCCACGGGCACGCCGTCGTCGTCGAAGAGTCGGGTGCGCGAACCTGGTCCGTAGACCGAGTTGCCGTGGGCGTCGCCCACCTCCATGCGCACGGTGTCACCGACCCCCTCGATGAGCACCAGGGCGGCGGGGACCCCGAGCAGGGCCTGCGCGTGCTTTCCCAGTTCCCTGGCGGCCGCCGCCGGTGTCGGTGCCGCGGCCACGGCCAGTTCGGCTCGGCGCAGGAGATCCATCTCCCCGACCGCCAGCCCTCCGGTGTCCTCACCGGTGCGCCGTGTGGCAAACCAGGCACCCCCTGCGGCGGCAGCAGCGAGCGCGACGAGAACGAGGAAAACGGGCATCCCGGCCATCGTGCCAACAGCGACCGATTTGGTCCATAGCCCCCCTATGCCATCGTGGGGGGCCTGAATTGACTAGAGCGTCCGACTACAAGGCGTCGGGGACCGCGACGGTCCGAGGTGCGGTCGCGGGGACCAACGGCATCCGGCTCGCCCGGCCAGGGCTCAGGGGAGTTGGTCGAGCGCCACCGGGTGACCGTCGCGGTACGCCACCACGTTGCCGCGACCCGCACTCCTCCAGACGCCCGAGGCGTCGCGGATGACGGCGGTGCGTTCGTCGACCGCCACAACGAGCAGACCGGCCGGCGCCAGTTGCAGCGTGCGGTGGGCCCGCTCGTCCGACCAGGTGTCGGCAGCGGCCACCACGGCCATGTTGTCGAGCAAACCGAGACCCACGGTGAAGGCACCGCCGCGGGGATCGACCATGGGGTCGCACAGGGCCATCGCGCCGGCGCCGCTGCCGACGACGGTGGCGCCGTTCTGCCAGGAGGTGACGACCGCATCCCACAACGGCGAGTGCACGAGCACCGAACGCAGATGCATGGCCGACGCGCCGGCCAGGTAGATCAGCTTCGCGCTGCGAACGGCGTCCACATTGGCTTGGGCGAGGGCGTCAGGCCGACGCAGCACGTCGAGCGCGTTGACGCCCACACCCATGCCCTTGAAGTACTCAGCGGCAGCCGCCACCACCCGCTCGGGGTGCTCGTAGGCCGAGGCGGTGGGGAGCACGAGGATTTCGTCGGCCCCGGCGGCCTCAACCAGTTCGGCATCGAAGGTGCAACCCTCCTGCCACTCGTCGCCGCCCACCAGGGCCAGATGCCCGCTCATCGATGCGCCGGCCCGGCCAGGACCGGCGATGAAGTGCAGGTGGGAGCGTCAGTTCGGAATGGCGGCGGGGTGGGCACGGGACGAGCCTTGCACGATCCTCACCCCACAACGACACCGCGTCTGCAACGACCCGGCACCCGCAGGGACGCAGGGGTTTCCCGGGAGGCCGAACCGACGTTGGACCCGGCGCGCTACCGACCGGTAACTTCACGTTCCATGTCGACGATCAAGCGTCTGGGGATCATGCGCCTACTTCATCACCAACGGCGAACCCGTCGCCCTCTGGCCCTGGATCAACGCCCTCCTCACCGCCCTCGGCGAGCCGCCCATCACGCGCCACCTCTCCCTCCGCGCGGCCACCGCCCTCGGTTCCGCCTGCGAATTCCTCTGGCGCGTCCTACCCGTGCAAACCGAGCCACCGATGACGCGCTTCATCGCCGCCGAACTCGCCCATGACCACTGGTTCGACATTTCTGCCGCCCGCCGCGACCTCGGCTACAAGCCCCGCATCACGATGGCCGCCGGCACCGCCGAACTCATCGCCTCTCTCTCGTAGAGGCGTCGCTCGCGACGCCCGCGCCCACCCCATTAGCGTTCCCGCCTCCAGGTTTTAACCCTGCCCCCGCTGCCGCACCG
>JANMIX010000023.1:0-8380 GCA_031376015.1 Acidimicrobiia bacterium
TCGAGGCGAACCATCAGATACCCCGGAAAGACCTTCTTCTGGACGACGACTTTCTTTCCATTCTTGATCTCGACGCCCGCTCGAGGATGTCGTTGACCAGCGTGCTCTTGCCTGATCCGGACACCCCGGTGACGGCCACGAACTTGCCCAACGGGAAGGCCACGTCGACGTTCTGCAGGTTGTGCTCCCGGGCACCCTTGACCATCAGGCGGGCTCCGGTGCCCTTCCGACGTTCGGCGGGTACCGGGATGCTGCGGCGACCCGAGAGGTACTGCCCGGTGATCGAGGCCTTCGACTTCAACAGACCCTTGACCGGCCCGGCGTACACGATGCCGCCGCCGTGCTCGCCCGCACCGGGCCCGATGTCCACGACATAGTCGGCCACCTTGATGGTTTCCTCGTCGTGCTCCACCACGATCACGGTGTTGCCCAGATCACGCAGGCGGAGCAGGGTCTCGATGAGCCGCTTGTTGTCGCGCTGGTGCAGGCCGATGGACGGCTCGTCGAGCACGTACAGCACGCCCACGAGGCCGCTGCCGATCTGGCTCGCCAAGCGGATGCGCTGGGCCTCGCCACCGGCGAGCGTGCCGGCCGAACGCGACAGAGTCAGGTAGTCGAGCCCGACGTCGAGCAGGAAGCCCATACGGGCGTTGATCTCCTTCACCACCCGCTCGGCGATCATCCGGTCGCGCTCGGACAGTTCCATGGCCTCGAGGAACTTGGCCGCCTCCCCGATGGGGAGGTCGCACACCGCCGAGATGCTGTGGCCGTTGACCGTGACCGCCAGGCTGAGCGGCTTGAGCCGCGCCCCCGCGCAGGCATGACACGGCACCTCGCGCATGTAGCCGGCCAACTGCTCGCGCATGGTGTCGGTCTCGGCTTCGGTGTAGCGCCGCTGCAGGTACGGCACCACGCCCTCGTAGGCGGCCGAGTAGGTGCGCACCCGGCCGTAGCGGTTGCGGAACTTGACCATCACCTTCTCGCCCGGCGTGCCCTGCAGCAGCAGCTTCTGGTGCTTGGCCGACAGGCTCGACCAGGCGGCCTTCGGCTCGATGCCGAACTCCTCGCACACCGACTCCAACAGGCGCTTGAAGTACATGTTGTGCCCGCCGCTCCATGGGGCGATGGCGCCCTCCTCGATGCTGAGATCGGGGTTGGGCACCACCAGTTCGGGATCCACCTCGTAACGGGTGCCCAGGCCGTCGCAGGTCTCGCAAGCCCCGTAGGGCGAGTTGAAGGAGAAGTTGCGGGGCGCCAGTTCCTCGAAGCTGCCGTGCCCGTTCGGGCAGGCCAGGTGCTGGCTGAAGGTGAGCACGTCCGCCTCGGCACCTTCGGGGGCGTCGCGGTCGACGATCTCCACCTCGGCCACTCCATCGGCCAGCCGCAGGGCAGTCTCCAGCGAATCGGTCAGGCGGCGCTCGATGCCGTCGCGCTTGACCAGACGGTCGACGATGACCTCGATGGTGTGCTGCTCGTAGCGGGCCAGGTCCACCTTGTCGGTGAGCTCGTGCAACTCACCGTCGATGCGGGCCCGTACGTAACCCTGGGCGGCCAGGTCGGCCAGGAGGGTCTCGTAGGTGCCCTTCCGGCCCCGCACCACGGGCGCCAGCACCTGGAAGCGGGTGTCGTCGGGCAACTCCAGCACCCGGTCGACGATCTGCTGGGGTGTCTGGCGGCTCACCTCGGTGCCGCAGGTCGGGCAGTGGGGCACCCCGATGCGGGCCCACAGGAGGCGGAGGTAGTCGTAGACCTCGGTGATGGTGCCCACGGTGGAGCGAGGGTTCCTCGACGCCGATTTCTGGTCGATGGAGATGGCGGGCGAGAGGCCTTCGATGAAGTCGACATCGGGCTTGTCCATCTGGCCCAGGAACTGCCGGGCGTAGGCCGACAGCGATTCGACGTAGCGACGCTGGCCCTCGGCGTAGATGGTGTCGAAGGCCAACGACGACTTGCCGGAGCCGGACAGCCCGGTGAACACCACGAGCTGGTCGCGGGGCAGGTCGAGGTTGATGTTGCGAAGGTTGTGCTCCCGCGCACCGCGGATCAGCAGCCGGTCTCCCATCCGGTCGAGCCTACCGGCCGCTGCTGGGCGAAGCGGGGTACATACGTTCGTAGGTGGTGATCCGCAGCTGGACTCCGGGCAGGAGTTCGACACGATCGGCATGCGTCGGGCGCCAGTTGGGCACCGTCGGTGGCGTCGCCTTGGGGTCGTCGACGACGACCAGGCCGAACTCGGCGTAGCCCGCCGCCTCCACTACCCCGACGGCCTGCGCGAAGTGCGCCTTGTCGATGGCTTCCAGCGCCAGGTGCTGGCCGTAGGTCGCGCCGGTCTCGCGGAACAGGTGCCCGATGTCGGAGATGAGCACGGGCTCGGGGCGCCGGGCGAGGGCCGCACCGGCGTCCCCGATGGCGTGGGAGCGCTGCGCCAACCACGCGAGACCGAAGGCTGTCACCGCCACGGAGAGCCCGATGAGCAGACGGCGGGCCGCGGCGGGGACCAACTCGAGGCCGACCAACCCGACCACGCACAGCAGCACGGCGCTGGTGAGTTGGTAGCGCCCGCCCCATTGCGGCACGGCGCCCCCACGGAACTGGAACAACCACACCAGGGGGAGGGAGCCGGCGGCGATGAGCACGAGTCGCCGCGACGCGCTGTTGGCCCGCGCCAACGTCAGGGCGGCCGCGGCGATCGGGGTGGCTGCGAAGAGGCCCGGCACGAACCCGAGGTCGGTGACGAATCGGATTGCCCACATGGCGATCACCAGGGCACCGAGGAGACGCACGAACCGCCCGCCGTCCCCCACCGGCGCACCGCCAACCTCGCCCGTCTCCGCCTGAGTTGTCTCCGCCTCGACGAGGAGGGCCCGGGAGCGGAACACGAACCAGGCGACGAGGACGACCGCGCCGATTCCCAGCAGATGCGACGCGGTCGACAGGGATGGCTCCAGATTGAAGGTGGTCGTCAGGGCGTCGCCCCACCGCGACCCGGGAACCGGCTCGGTGGTCACCCCGGCGGCGGTGGCAACTCCTCCGGCGCGCGACAGCCGCAGGTTCACGCCGACCGTCGCCTCCTCCAAGACGAGGTTGGCGAGCACCGGCGGCACCGCTCCCAGCGCCACCACGGCGCCGAGCCGCACTGCCGAGCCCACCCGGCCGGCGGAGGCGGCGGCCACCATGAACACCCCAGTGGCGACGGCGCCGTAGACCAGGGCCTCGGTGCGCAAGGTGAAGGCGGCGCCTATCAGCACCCCGGCACCGGCGGCCCGCCACAGTGACCGCTCCCGTTCGCGAGCGGCGTCGAAGAGCAGCACCACGGCCCAGGCCAGCAGCCCCACGCCGATGCTGTGCTCCCAGAAGTCGAGCGCGTAGATCGTGAGCAGCGACGCCAGCCCCACCACCCAGAACGCCACCATCGGCTTCTGGCTCCCGAGGCGCAGCGCCAAGGCTCGCGCCGCCAACGCCGCGGCCACGCTGCCGGCCATCGGGAGGAACAGCGCGGCCCGGTACCCACCCAGGTCGAAGAGCGGCAGGGCAGCGAACAACACCGGCAGCGTGGTGACGTTGACCCACTTGTCGCCGAAATGCGACGTGTAGAAGAGAGGGTGCAGCTCGCCCGAGGGATCCCACCGCTCGGCCCAATAGCCCACGTCGGGGTCGAGGCGACCGGTGCGGCTCATCACCTCGAGGGTGGCGACCTTCCCACCGGTGTCGGTGCCGAGGTAGCCCCTGGTGTCATTCGCCAGCGACAGCACGACGTACAGCGCGAGGAGCACCGCGGCGGCAACGGGCGGGCGGGCGAGGAGCGGACGAAGGCGGGCGAACACCGCCTGCGACCGTACCGCCGTGCCAGCGAGCCCGAGGCGACCCGCAGCATCAGCCGGCGTTGCGGAGCTCGCGGCGCAGCTCGTTGATCTCGTCGCGGAGGCGGGCGGCGTACTCGAAGCGAAGCTCGGCCGACGCCTCCTTCATCTCCTCCTCCAGGGCCTGGATGAGCCGCGGCAATTCCGAGGGGGGCACATCCATGCGTTGCTCCTCGCGCCGGCGCTGGTCCCGCGCTCGACCGAGCCCGCCGCGGCGGTCGCGCCCGGGCACCGGCGCGGTGCCGTCACCGTCGGGACGGAGCTGGGCCAGGATGTCGGTGACCGCCTTGCGGATGGTCTGGGGGTCGATGCCGTGTTCGATGTTGTGCTGTTGTTGCAGACCCCGGCGGCGGTTCGTCTCCGAGATGGCCCGCTGCATGGAGTCGGTCACCTTGTCGGCGTACATCACCACCTGGCCGTCCACGTTGCGGGCGGCCCGGCCGATCATCTGGATGAGCGAGGTCTCCGACCGCAGGAAGCCCTCCTTGTCGGCATCCAGGATGGTCACCAGGCTCACCTCGGGTAGATCGAGGCCCTCGCGCAGCAGGTTGATGCCGACCAGCACGTCGAACTCGCCGAGGCGGAGGTCGCGGATGATCTCGATCCGCTGGATGGTGTCGATGTTGGAGTGCAGGTAGCGGACGCGCACGCCCAGCTCGAGCAGATAGTCGGTGAGGTCCTCGGCCATCTTCTTGGTGAGCGTGGTGACCAGCACTCGGTCGCCCCGCCCGACGCGGTCGTTGATGAGCGCGTGCAGGTCGTCGATCTGGCTCTTGGTGGGCTTCACGATCACCTCGGGGTCGACCAGGCCCGTGGGGCGCACGATCTGCTCGACCACCTGGGTGGACACCTGTAGCTCGTAGGGGGACGGGGTGGCGGAGAGGAACACGCACTGGTTCACCCGGTCGATGAACTCCTCGAAGCGCAGGGGCCGGTTGTCGGCAGCGGAGGGAAGCCGGAACCCGTGCTCGACCAGCACCTCCTTGCGGCTGCGGTCGCCTTCGTACTGGCCGTGCAGCTGGGGCACGCTCACGTGGCTCTCGTCGACGATGAGCAGGTAGTCCTTGGGGAAGAAGTCGAGGAGGGTGTTGGGCGCCTCACCCCTGGCCCGGCCATCGATGGGGCCCGAGTAGTTCTCGATGCCGTTGCAGAACCCGACCTCCTGCATCATCTCGAGGTCGTACTGGGTGCGCATGCGCAGGCGCTGGGCCTCCAGCAGCTTGCCCTCGGCCTCGAACTGGGCCAGCCGCTCCTGCAATTCGGCCTCGATACGCACGATGGCAGCCCGCATGCGCTCCTCGCCCGACACGTAGTGGGTGGCGGGGAACACGACGAGCTCGTCGAGGGAGCGGAGCCGTTCGCCCGTGAGCGGGTCGACGACGGTGATGGCCTCGACCTCGTCGCCGAAAAGCTGCACGCGCACCGCGGTCTCCTCGTAGGCGGGGTGGATCTCGATGGTGTCGCCCCGCACCCGGAACTTGCCCCGCACCAGGTTCATGTCGTTGCGCTCGTAGCGCATGTCGACCAGTCGCCGCAGCACCGCCCGCTGGTCGTGCTCCTCGCCCACCTTCACCACCAGGAGGTTGTCGCGGTACTCCTCGGGCGAGCCGAGGCCGTAGATGCAGCTCACGCTGGCCACCACGATCACGTCGCGCCGGGTGAGCAGCGCGGCGGTGGCCGAGTGGCGCAAACGGTCGATCTCGTCGTTCACCGACGAGTCCTTCTCGATGTAGGTGTCGCTGGAGGGGAGGTACGCCTCGGGCTGGTAGTAGTCGTAGTAACTCACGAAGTACTCGACCCGGTTCTCGGGGAAGAACTCGCGGAACTCATTGGCGAGCTGGGCGGCCAGCGATTTGTTGGGGGCGATGACCAGGGTGGGCCGCTGCACCTCCTGGATGGTCCAGGCCATGGTGGCGCTCTTGCCGGACCCGGTAATGCCGAGGAGGGTCTGGAACCGCTCGCCCCGATGGATGCCGTCGGCCAGCTCTGCGATCGCGTGGGGCTGGTCGCCCGCGGGCTCGAAATCGGACACGACCTTGAACTCGGGCACCCGGTCATTCTGCCGGGTCGGTGTGTCAGCGAGGCGCGGGAGCCGGATCCTGCGCGAGGACGCGGCTACGACGCCGGAAGGAACGTCTCCTGGCACCGAGGTGGGTCCTGGCGATCCACTGCCCGCAGCGGGAGGAACTTCGTGACCCACTCCGGTGGCGCTCGCCGCAGGGCCGGGTCATCGGCGACCCGGGCCACGTCGTGGAGCACGCCGTCGCGCTCGAACCGCACGGCGATGTCGGGGTGCTCGGACACATAGGCGCGGAAGGAGTCGTAGGGAAGGTCGTAGCCCTCGTTGATGTACCCCTGCAGGTTGGGATCGTCCGTGGACAGCAGCCGGACGAGCCCTGCCTGCCGGTGGCCGAGGGGGAGCGTCGCCCGGACCAGGAAGTGGTTGGACGAACCGTCGAGCACCGCCAGGTTGGAGTACATCGAGTAGCTGAACGCAGTCTTCATCTCCACATAGGGCCCCAGGCCGTTGAGGCCGGCCAGCACGGGCACCACGAGCAACCACCGTGCCGGTACGTCAGGCAGCAACTCCACCGCCTCGCTGGTCGGTCCCCGTCCGTCGCGCCGCTCCCGGTAGGTCCACACCGCAACCCCGGCGACCACCCCGAACCCGGCGATCCACCAGGCCCACATGGTGCCATCGTCGAAGAGCCGTCGGGTCCCTCCCACCGGACCCCAGCACTCCAGCGCCACCAGTGCGGCCAGGCCGGCGGTGACGCCCCACCGAACCGGCCGCATCCCCTGCCACCACCCCGCGGCCGTGGTGGCGAACCGGGCCGGGAGGAACAGCACGAAGAACGCGGCCAGCACCGAGGAGAAATCGCTGAACAAGTGCTCGCGGTCGAGGGCGATGACCCCGTGGAAGGCCAGCCCGAGCAGGACCCCGACGATCCGCGACCGTCGCCAGCACAGCAACACCGGCACCGAAGCCTCGGTCAGTGCCGAGATGACGGGCACCAGCGCTGCCGCGCCCCCGCCGGCGACGAGGACCTGCCCGCCGAGGTGCAGGGTCCGGCGCATCTCATCGGCGAACACCGATGCGCAGGACACGGTGGTGTCGAAAAAGGCCGAGTTCAGCTTGGCGAAGGCCGCAAAGGAATAGAAGACGACCAACAGCGCTCGCAACGGACCCAGCGCCAGCCCGGCGGTGCGTACGGGCCGGCCGCGGCCCACGACCAGCGCCGCCAGGAGGACCACATCGGCGAAGGCGGCCAATAACCAGTGATTGCCCAGGACCGGCGCCTCCTGCCAGGCCGTGACCACCCCGAGGACGGCGAGCACCGCCAAGGGCAGCACGGCACGAGGCGCCACCAGCACGACCAGCGCAACGATCGCCACCGCCGCCTGGGCCACCCCGACACCGGTGCGGTCCGCCAGGACGCCGAAGGCCCGGCCGCTGGGGCCCAGCACGTGGAACAGCGAGGCCACCGCCCATAGCGCGGCGAATACGTAGAGCCGATCGGCCCCGGCGTCCGCCGAGCGCGGGAACTCGGTCGGGCTCACTCCGCGGGCAGCGAGCCCAGCCAGGCCCACACCTCGTCGACTCGGCGCTCGAGCGCAGCCAGGTCCCCGCCGTTGTCGATGACCTGGTCCGCGACGGCTCGACGCTCCTCGCGTGATGCCTGGTTCGCGATCCGGGCCCGGGCATCGGCCTCGGCCATGCCCCGCTGCGTCACCAAACGCTCCACCGCGATCTCGGGGTCGACGTCGACCACGATCACCGCCCGGTACCCACCGCGCTTGCCTTCCACCAGCAGCGGGACGTCGTAGATCACGATGTGACCAGTGCCCTCCACCTCGTGCAATCGCCGCACCATCTCCGCCCCCACCGCCGGGTGCACGATGGCCTCGAGGTCCTTTCGGGCCTGATCGTCGGAGAACACGATGGCGGCAACCGCAGGCCGGTCGAGCGTGCCGTCGGGGGCCACGATCCCGGGACCGAATCGCTCGACCATCGCCTCGAACACCGCGGTACCGGGTTGCTGCTGCTCACGGGTGATGGCGTCGGCGTCGATGACCACCGCCCCGCGGGAGGCCAGCATTCCCGAAACCGTCGACTTCCCGGATCCGATGCCGCCCGTCAGCCCCACCACGCGCACATGCCGACCCTAGGCGACCCCGCGGTAGCGTCCCGCCATCGCTCGCGCACAGGACCTCTTCGCCAATGATCCAGCCGTCCGCCTCCGGGCTGCGCGCGCGCTGCGCGGCCGGCAGCTCACCAAAGCGACGGCGGCGCTGGCGCCCGGCTTGGCGGGGTGGCCCTCGAGTTCACCGGCGGCCGCCAACTCCTGGCTGCTGCTGGTGACGACCAAGGAGCCCGCCTGGCGCGACCCCCTGATGGCCTTCTCCGAGGACCCTCCCACCCTCGGGTCACCGCACCCGGGCTGGTTCTACCCCGACCCCCTCGGCTTCTGGACCGAGACCCGGCGATGGGCGGCCACGCTTCGTTCGCACTGGGCCTG
>JANMIX010000055.1:0-7196 GCA_031376015.1 Acidimicrobiia bacterium
ATCGACACCGCCGCCGGGCAGGTCAAGCAGGAACAACTCACCGACATCATCGCCGACTTCCCCCGCATCGATCTGCGCCGCACCGGCCTACCCAACGAGGTCGGCTACCTCACCGGGTGGTCCACGATGCCCGAGCACGGCGGGGGCACCTTCGACACGGTGATCCGCCGCGACATGCGGGCCGGCACCACCTCGACCTACACGTTCGACCCGGGGCGCACCACCGGCGAGGCCATCTTTGTGCCGAACCCGGACGGCACCGCCGAGGACGACGGCTGGTTGATGAGCTACGTGTACGACGCCGCCACCGATCGCAGTGACGTGGTGCTGCTGCCGGCGCAGGATCCGTCGTCCGGGCCGGTGGCCACCGTGCACCTGCCGCGGCGTGCTCCATTCGGTTTTCACGGGTCCTGGCTCGCACAATAGGGAGATGAGGCCGACGCCACCTGGACCATCCGGTGGGCGGCGACCTCGATGCAGGGGGAAACGAATGCGAACCGCAGGTACAGGCCGCCGCAGCGCACTGCTGGCCCTTTTCGTGTTGCTGGCCGGCGCCTGCACGCAGACCAGCACCCTCGAGGTGTCCAAGACGACCCCCACCATCGTGGGCGGCGGCAACGGACCGCTGGTCTCCGGCGGCCCCGGCGGTCCCGCGGGTGGCGGCGGTGCGGTGACCGGCCAGCCCGGTTCGGGTCCGGTGGCGTCGGGCCCCGGTGTGACCCAGCCCGACGTGCAGCGGCCGGTGGAGGCGCCGGTGCAGGGGCCCATCAAGATCGGCGTGATGTCCACTCTGTCGGGTGGCCAGAAGTTCGTGGGCGAACCGCCCTACCGGCTCTCGCTGGCCTACGCCCAACGGCTCAACGAGCGGGGCGGCATCAACGGCCGCAAACTCGAGGTGCTCGGCTACGACGTGTGCACCAACTGCCCCGACGAAGGCCTGGCCCAGGCCAAGAAGGCGGTGGAGAACGACCACGTCTTCGCCCTGGCCAACACCTTCGTGGTGAACGCCTCCCTCGACCAGGTCGTGCCCTACCTCAACGACCGCAGCGTGCCCATGCTGCAGGGCTCCAGCGGCACCCTGTCGCGCAAGCCGGAACTGTCGCCCTACAACTTCAGCGTCGGGCTCACCGTGCCCAACCGGGGCGCCATCGACGCCGACTACGCCAAGAAGTACCTGCTGTCCAAGGGCCTGCCCCTCAAGGTGGCGCTGCTGTACTTCACCGACTCGCTCACGTCCTACATCGCCGAGAACCAGCGGGCCGCCCTCAAGCGGGTCGGCATCCAGATCGTGGACGAAGAGGCCGTGACCTATGACGCCACCATGACCAACCAGTCGAGCCAGGTGGTGAAGATGCGGGCCGCTGGCGCCGAGATGGTGATCGGCAGCCACGGGGTGCTGTGCGCCTTCAGCATGCAGTCCGCCGACCAGGCCAAGTGGCAGGCCCCCTACCTGTGCACGATCATGTACGACCCCTTCGCCACCACCATCGCCGGGCACTCGGCGCTGACCAATCGTGACGTGTTCGCCGACACCGAGGGCTATGCCACCCAGGACATGAAGGGCCCCGGCGTGCAGGACTACCTGCAGTTGATGCGCGACTACTACCCCGACGGCGACATCGGCCTCGTCACCCTCTACTCGTACCTGGGGATGCGCTTCATCGAGGAGGGCGTGCGCTCGATGGGCAACAACGTCACCCGCTACGGGCTGGTGAAGTACATGGAGAGCCTGCGCAATTACGACGCCGGCGGGCTCACCGCCCCCTTCTCGTTGGGGCCCCGCGACCACGGCAGCATCACCGGCGCCCAGATCGTGAAGCTCAACCCCGACGGGTCGTTCAAACGGATGACGAACGCGTGGACGTACCCCGACCCCATCCACCACCTGCCCGGGGCGGTGCAGTGAAAGCCGATCTGATCTGGCCCTTCCTGCTGATCGGTCTGTCCACCGGCGGGCTCTACTCGTTGCTGGGGTGCGGGGTGGTGCTGGCCTACCGGGCCAGCGGTTACCTGCACATCGCCCATGCCGGCGTGGCCATGGTGAGCGCCATCTCCTATGTGATCCTGGCTCGGCACCTGCCGGTGGGGCTGGCCCTGCTGGTGTCGCTGGGCATAGGGGCCGGGATCGCCACCGCCCTGTACCGCTGGGTGTTCGCCCGCCTCGAGACGGCCACCATGGCCGCCAAGGTGGTGGTGTCGGTGGCCTCGGGGGTGGGGCTACAGGCCGTCGGCGGCCTGCTGCTCATCAACTTCGGCCTGCTGGAGGGCGGGCCCCGCTCGGGCACGTTGTTCCCCGAGTCGTCGCGGGTCACCATCTTCGGCGCCTCGCTCACCGTGCAGCAGTTCGCGTTGCCCATCGTGGCGTTGGGCGTCTACGCCACCATGCAATACCTGCTGCTGCGCACCGATCTGGGCCTGGCCCTGCGGGCGTCGTCGCAGAACCCGCTGTCGGCGTCGCTGGCCGGGCTGCCGTCCAAGCGCATCACCACCCTGGCCTGGGCCGGCACCGGGGTGCTGGCCGCGCTGGCCGGGGTGCTGTCGGTGTCGGTCAGTTCGTTCCTGATCCCCACCTACCTGTTCGCCGAGACCATCCGGGCCCTGGCCGCCTCGCTCACCGGCGCCTTCACCAACCTCACCCGCACCGTGATCGCCGCCTTCGTGCTGGGCATCCTCGAACAGGAACTGGTGGGCTTCGAGACGCCCTGGAACGCCATGCGCGGCGCGGTCAGCTTCGCCCTCATCACCCTCGTGGCCATCTTCGGGCTGTCACGCCAACTGGAACGATCCGAGCGGGCCGGAGCGATGTCGTGATCGATTCGCTGCTGGTGCGCATGCAGGCGGTGGGGGAGCGCAAGGTCATGGGCGCCGTCGCCCTGGGCGGCCTGGGCCTGCTGCTGCTGTGGACCACGTTGTCGGGCAACTACGAGAGCTTCCAACTGGCCCGGTTCTGCATCTTCACGCTGCTGTTCCTGTCGCTGGTGGTGATCACCGGCCAGGCCGGGGTGATCTCGCTGCTCACCGCCGCCTACTTCGGCGTGGGCGCCTTCGGGGCCGCCACGGCGCTGAGCACCTACCACCTGCCCTTCCTGGTGGCCGTGTTCGTGGCCGGGCTGGTCACCGCGCTGGCTTGCGTGATTGTGGGCCTACCGGTGCTGCGCCTGCCCCCGGCCGCCTTCATCGTGATGACGCTGGGCTTCGTGTCGCTCATCGAAGAGGTCGTCTTCACCAACGACTGGTGCTGCGGCGGCGGTGCGGTGAGCGTGCCCGCTCCCCGGCCCTCGTGGGCCGAGAGCGACCCGTCGTACCTGCTGCTGTGCGCCGCGTTTCTGGTGGGCACCTTCGCCTTCACCGTGGCGTGGCGGCGCGGCCGCGTCGGCCGGGCCCTGGTGGCGACGCGCGACAACCCCACCGCGGCCGAGGCCCTAGGCGTGAACGTGGTGAAGGCCCGCCTGGTGGCCTTCGCCGTGTCGGGCTTCATCGCCGGCACCGCCGGTGGCCTCTTCGCCGGCCTGCTGGGCGGGGTCAGCTCGCTGTCGGGCGTGTTCGGCGTGGACCACGGCATCGAGTTCTTCGGGCTCACCATGCTGGGTGGTGTCACCTCCGTGGCCGGCCCCGTCATCGCCGCGGGGTTCCGGGTGCTGCTGCAACTCACCCCCATCGGCGAGTGGGAGCACTTCGGGCTGCTGCTGTTCTTCGTGGCCGGCCCCGGCACCGTGCTCGTGTACCTGCGCGCCCCCGAGGGCGTGTCGGGCATCGTGCGTGACTGGAAGAACCGCCGCCTCGCCGCCACCACCCGGGCCGAGCACCGCGAGCAGCCCGCGCCGGTCGTGGAGCGCACCGGCGCCCCCGCCGCCCTGGCCGACTGGCCCGGCGGCGCCCGCCTCGAGTGCCGGCACATCACCTGCCGCTTCGGGGGCATCACCGCCCTCGACAACGTGGACCTCACTGTGGAGCCGGGCGAGGTGGTGGGCCTGCTGGGCACCAACGGCGCCGGCAAGTCCACCCTCATCAACGTGATCTCCGGCATGGTCACCGCCACCGAGGGCACCGTGCACCTCGACGGCGTCGACCTGCTGGCCTTGCAGCCCTACGAGCGGGCCCGCATGGGGGTGAGCCGCAGCTTCCAGCAGGCGCAGATGTTCAGCTCGATGAGCGTGCTCGACAACCTGCTGGTGGCCGAGCACCCCGGCATGCACCACGGGCTCCTCTCCGGTGGGCTGCGCCTGCCCCGGGCCCGCACCGAGGAGCACGCGGCGCGCGGCCATGTGGAAGCGGTGATGGACGTGGTGGACCTGACCCCGTTCGCGGCGGCTCGTGCCGACGAACTGTCCTACGGCACGCTGCGCCTGGTGCAACTGGCCGCCATGCTGATGCAACGCCCCCGGCTGCTGCTGCTCGACGAGCCCGCCGCCGGCCTCGCCGAGGCCGAGGCCCGGGCGCTCGAACCGCTGCTCAAGAAGGTCGCCTCGGTGACGGGCGTGTCCATCGTGCTGGTGGAACACGACGTGGCCCTCGTCGCGGCGGTGAGCGACCGGATCGTGGGCATGGACAGCGGTGCGGTGCTCAGCACCGGCACCCCCGCCGAGGTGCTGGCCGACCCCTCCATGGTGGTGGCCTACCTGGGCCTCGACGATCCCCAGCGCAACGAGGAAGCGGTGCCGTCATGAGCGCGCCCCTGTTCGAGGCGCAGGACATCGCCGCTTCCTACGGCAAGCTGCGCGTCCTCGACGGGGTGACCGTGCGCGTCGACGCCGGCGAGTCGGTGGCGTTGCTGGGCACCAACGGCGCCGGCAAGTCGACGTTCCTGCGCTGCGTCACCGGCGTGCAGCCCATGGCCGGCGGGCGTGTGCTCATCGACGGTGAGGATGTCACCTCCGAAGGTCCCCAGGCCCTGCTGGCGCGCGGCGTGGTGCACATCCCCGGCGGACACTGCACCTTCCCCGCCCTCAGCGTGGGCGAGTCGTTGCGCGTTGCCATGTGGCCCTTCCGCAAGGACACCGCCCGGGTTGCCGCCGCCGAGGAACGGGTCTTCGCCCGCTTCCCGATCCTGGCCGAGCGCCGCACCCAGAGCGCCGGGTCGCTGTCGGGTGGCCAGCAGCAGATGCTGGCCCTGGCCCGCGCCCTGGTGCACGACCCGCGGCTGTTGATCATCGACGAGCTCAGCCTGGGCCTCGCCCCCACCGTCATCGAGCAACTCGTCGAGGTGGTGGTGGACCTGCACGCGTCGGGGGTCGCCCTGCTGGTGGTGGAGCAACGCCTCGCCACCGCGGCGCGGTTCACCGACCGCGCCTACTTCCTGGAACGGGGCAAGGTGCAGTTCGAAGGCGCCACGTCGGAGTTGCACAACCGGGGCGATCTCGTCCGCGCCGTGTTCCTGGGGGGAACCGCCTCATGAAGCTCACCACCCGTTGCCTCGCCACCGCGTTGTTCCTGGCGGTGCTGAGCGTGCCATCGGCCGCGTCGGCGGGGCCGCGCATCCCGCTCGCCGGTTGCGCCCAGCCCACCGTGAACGTGCTGGTGAAGGCCGAGTCGGCGGTGAGCCGCCCGGTCATCGCCTCACCGTCGGAATACGGGCTGTCGAACGTGTACAGCCAGATCTCCCAGGCCACCAAACCCCTGTTCACCTACGCCGAAGCCGGCCCCCAGTTCCTCGGGCCCTTCGAGGCGCTCACCCCGGCGGGCACCCCGCCACCGCCCCGGGCCGTGTCGGCCTACCCGTCCGACGACATCCCCGACCACGCCACCTCGTCGTGGGGTGGGGAGTCGCGCACCGACGTGAGCCCCATCACCGCGTCGGCCGCTTCCAGCGGAGCCCGCAAGCTGGGCGTGGGTGGCGTCACCTCCGACGGCAGCCGCTCCTGGGCCACCTCGGTGGTGGAGTGCGACGTGGTCACCGTGATCGCCGGGTGGGCTGCGTCGAACGTGGTGTTCGCTCCCGGCGTGACCGCCGATCAGATCGGCGAGACCATCACGTTGGTGGTGGGCCCCAAGGGTTCGTCGGCCAAAGTGGACGTGACCCTCACCGGCCTGTCGGGCGTGGAGCCCGTGCCCGTCGCCGGCCGCCCCGCCGACCCGTTCACCGACCCCACCCGCGAGGGTGGCGGGCCCCGCATAGAGGCGGGCGAACCCCGCACCCATGCCGACAACAAGGGCGCCACCGCCTCGGGTGGCGGGTTCAATTTCCTGTTGACCGACCCCAAGACCGGACAGGGCGCCGGCTACCGGATCGGCTCGGTCAACGCCGACATCAAGGTCTTGGGCGCGCTCAGCTTCGAGCACCCCGACACCGTGGAGGGTGGCGGCACCGGCCGTCCCCCGACACAGCCGCCGATCACCGATTCCAAGACCCCGACCGTGGTTGGCCGTGAAGTGGCCGGCTCGCCGCCGCCCCCCTCGAAGCAGGCGGAGGCCATTGCCAACACGGTGTTGAACACCGCCACCATCGCAGCCATCACGGTGACCACCCGCTCGTGGTACTGGCTGTTCGCGGTGCTGGCCACGCTGGCGGTGTTGGGTGCGCTCGGCCTCACCGGCGAACTGGCGCCCGAACGGTTCCCCACCCTGCACTGGGTGGTCCGTCAGGGCGACCGGGTCCGTCGACGGTTCGCCGCGGTGTACCTCAAATGGTGAAGCTGCGCCTCGGCCTGGCCGCGGCCTGTCTCGTGTTCCTCGGTGCGTGCGCCACCGTGTCGTTGGGTCACGACGAGGTGGCCCGGGTGGTCAACGGTGCCTTCGCCCGTGCCGGGGTGGACCACGGGCCTGTCACGGTGGCCGACGCGGCCGACGGGCCGTTATGGGACGCGGCCACCACGGTGAACGGTGCCCGTCTGGGGTTGCAGGTGGATCGGGTGAAGGGCCGGGTGGCCCGGGTGGATCTGGGCACCAAGGGAACGCTGACCGACACCCAACTCGACCGCATCGCCCACTACGCCTCCAACCCCGCCGATGAGCGGGCGCAACGGCGGCGCACCGTGCTCCTGCTGCTGGTGGTCTTCGCCGGCATCGGCGTGGGCCTACTCGCCGCCCGCCGCGCCCGCCTGGGTGAAGAAGCCCGCGCCGCCGAAGCCCAAGCCGCCGAGGCGCACACTGCCGAAGCCCACACTGAGGTTCTTGACGCCCTCGAATCGCCCACCGTCGAGTCGCCCACCGTCGAGTCGCCCACCCTCGACTCGCCCACGGCGACGCCCGAGTCGGCC
>JANMIX010000103.1:0-2206 GCA_031376015.1 Acidimicrobiia bacterium
CCCCTCGTCACGTTGTCGCCGGGGTGGAATGTGCCGTCCGAGTAACCAGAGACTATACCGTTGTGGTTGGCAGTCTCTACGAATGCGTAGAATGGGTGGGTGGTGGGCACGTCAGAGAAATGAGGTCCACCTGTGGTGTCAATTGGTATACCAAAGCCGAGTATGACAATCTTGGTTACCTGCCCCCTTGTGGTGCTGTTGCCGGGGCGGAATGTGCCGTCCGAGTAGCCTGATATCGCACCGTGGCAAGCAAGGTAAATGACTGCATCGTGAAAGTAGTCGGTGGGGTGAACGTCCGAGAAGCTGATTGCACATAGCGTGGGTGTAGCTGTTGCTGGACCAGGTGTATCAGTGCGGGTAGAGGTAGACGGCACTGCCGTGTTCGTACTGGTAGTGGTAATGATAATGGTGCCAGGGGGTGTAGGTGTTCTTGTGTCGGTAGGTGTACTGGCTGGCGGCGTGCTTGTAAGGGTGGGAGGGGTACCAATAGCTGTAGGCGTTTGAGTAGCTGTCTGCACAGGTGTGTCGCTCGGTAGGGGAGTGCTTGTGATTGTGATTGTGCGCGTGGGAGTGGAGGTGAGAGTGGGAGTGCCACAACCGCTGGCACTACCAACACCAACAACGCACCCGAGCCGGCCCCGACCCTTGACCGCGGGCTCGGCCGGCGGCGGTGGCCGCGTGGTTGGTCGCCCACGACCGATCGTCAGCCGCCCCGATGGTCGTCGGCCACCCTCCCCTCGATGGTTGACAACAGTTGATAACTACGGAAAGGTGACCCTGTGAGCCGCAACACGATGAGCTTCGCTCTCCCTGAGGAGCTGCGCGCCTACGTCGACGCCCGTGTCGACTCCGGCGAGTACGGCAACACCAGCGAGTACCTGCGCGACCTGATCCGGCGAGACCAGCGTGACCAGGCCGCTCGGCGGCTCCGAACCCTGGTCGCCGACGGTCTGGCCTCCGGTGACGGCCGGCCGCTCACTGGAGAGGTCGTTGATGAGCTCCGAAGGACCGCGCTCGCCCCGAACACTTGAAGCCGGTAACGCTGCGTCCCCTCGCGGAACGTGACCTCCTCGCACAGGCCCGCCACTACCGCACCGTCGCCGATCTCGGCATCGCCACCCGGTTCTTCAACGCGGCCGTCGCCGCGCTCCGCCGGATCGAGGAGATGCCCGGAGTCGGATCGCCCCGTGTCGGAGAACTGATCGACGTTCCCGGTCTACGACGAATCGGCATCCAAGGGTTCCCCTGCGGATGGCTCTACCTCGAACGACCCGAGACCCTCGATGTCATCCGGCTGCTGTCCGAACGCCAAGACCTCGCCGTGCTCCTGGACGAACCCGAGTAGCCGGCCACGGCGGGCCCACCACCCGAGCCGGACCCCGCCCGTGCGTTCCCGAGCGCCGACGTTTGACAGGGCTGCGGTCCCTTTTGTACACATTTGTAAACGCGACCTCACGGCGGTTGGGTGCGAAGACTGGGAAGCGGCGACGCGCTGGGCGTCCGCACGCAACTGGTTAGGGGAGTGACGTGACGCGTCCTATGAAGCGACTGATGGTGGCCGCGTGCCTCGCGTGGGTCCTGCTGCCAACCGCAGTGCCTGCGGCCCATGCCGCCTCGATGCCCGTACCTCAGGGCGCAACGCCGGCGGCGGGTACCACCTCGGTGCCGATGTCTCCGGCCGAGAAGGCCAAGGCCGCCTCCAGGCCGGCACCTTCGCCCGCCACGGTCAGCACGGCTTCAAGGCCGGCACCATCGGCCGCGACAGCAAGCACCCCCTCGGTGCCGAACTATGTACCGCTGGCGCCCGCTCGGCTGCTGGACACCCGGGCCGGGGGTTCGACCATCGACGGGCAGGACTCCGGCGCCGGCCCCATCCCCCGCACGTGGGCCCACCAGCTTCAGGTCACCGGTCGGGGCGGCGTGCCGGCCTCGGGCGTGGCCGCCGTCGTGTTGAACGTGACGGCGGTGGGGGCGACGACGGCGTCGTATCTGACCGTCTACCCCACCGGGATCGGCACTCCGGCAACCTCGAACCTGAACTTCGCCAAGGGTCAGACGGTTCCCAACCTGGTCGTGACCGCGGTGGGCAACGGGGGCCAGGTATCGCTGTACAACGCCACCGGATCGGTGCACGTGCTCGCCGATGTGGCCGGCTGGTTCCCCACCGGCTCCGACCTCACCAGCCTGAGCCCCGCCCGCCTGATGG
>JANMIX010000104.1:0-2293 GCA_031376015.1 Acidimicrobiia bacterium
GACCGGATGGGCGCTCGACCTCGACGGCGTGCTGTGGCTGGCCGATTCACCCATACCGGGCGCCTCGGACGCCGTGGCGATACTGCTCGGCGACGGCGAGCAGGTGGCGTTGGTGACGAACAACTCGGCACCGACCGTCGCGGACTACCGCGACAAGCTCGCCCGGCACGGCATCCCTGAGGGCGTACCCGTGCTGACCTCGGCGATGGCGGTCGCCACCCTGGTGTCCGCTGGCGAGCGGGTTCTGGTCTGCGGCGGGGATGGTCTGTTCGAGGCGGTGCAACAGCGGGGGGCCGACACCGTCGCCGACGACCGCGACCCGCCGCCCGTGGATGCGGTGGTGGTGGGCTTCCACCGGGCCTTCGACTACGAGCGTCTGCGCCGGGCCGCCACCGCCGTAGGTGCCGGCGCCCGGTTGCTGGCCGCCAATGACGACGCCACCTACCCGACGGCGGCAGGCCCGATCCCGGGCACCGGGGCATTGCTGGCCGCCATCGAGCGGGCCAGCGGTGCCACCGCGGTGATCGGTGGCAAACCCCACCCGCCGATGGTGGCACTGGTCCGTGCGGTGTTGGGCGACACCGGGGTGATGGTCGGTGACCGGCCCGACACCGACGGGCGCTTCGCCCGAGCACTGGGGTGGCCCTTCGCCCTCGTCCTCAGCGGCGTCACCACCGACCCGGCGGGCGCAGACCCCACACCGGATCTGGTCGGCGCTGATCTCGCGGCGCTCGTAGCAGCGAGGCCAGCAGAGCCCCGAAGATGAACCCGCCCACGTGCGCCATCCACGCCACGCCACTGTCGGCGGCGGTGAAGAACTGGCTGAGAAACCAGAACCCCAGCAGGACCACCGCCGGCACGGGGAGCACCAGGAAGGTGATGAGGGTCATCACCCGCGCCCTGGGGAACCAGACCAGGTAGGCGCCCATGACCGCAGCCACCGCGCCGGAGGCGCCGATGAGGGGCACCGCGCTGGACGGGTCGAAGGCGACCTGAACTGCGGTGGCGATCGCGCCACCGGCCAGGTAGAAGCCGAGGAACCTCAGGGGCCCGAGGCGGTCCTCGACGTTGTTACCGAAGATCCACAGGAACAGCATGTTGCCGCCGAGGTGGAGCCAGGACCCGTGCAGGAACATCGACACGAACACCGCGAGATACACCGACTTGTCGGGGAACGGCGCCCGGTTCTGGGTACCTCGGGGTCCTTCGGCGGTTCCCGTCACGCACGTTTCGGTGCGGATCTCGGTGAGGGTCAACGGGCGTCCCTGGACCAACTCGCAGGGGATGGCGGCCCGTTCGTAGACGAGACGGACCTGGGTGGAGTCGCTGCGGCCGGCCTGCTGCACCAGCACGAATACGGCGACATTCGCCAGAATCAGGAGCAGCGTGACGATTGCGAAGCGCCGTGTGGGGTTGTCGTCGTACAACGGCAGCACGCTGCCGAACTCTATCGCCGATGTTGCGAACTTTTGCAAGCGCGGTCCTGAAGGCCCTAGCATTCGCCGCTATGGCCCAGAATCAGCCCTTCAAGCGGTACCTCGATGCCGGCATGCACTTCACCCAGATAACCCAGCAGCGCGCTGAGGCGATCGTGCGGGATCTTGTCAAGGCTGGCGAAGTCCAAGCCGAACAGGCGCAGGCCACCGTGGCCGAGCTGGTCGAGCGCAGCCGCAAGAACAGCGAGAAGCTGCTCGAGACCGTTCGTGGCGAGGTTCGCAAGCAGCTTCAGGTGGCCGAGTACGTCACCAAGGACACCGTGAGCCGGTTGGAGTCGCGCATCGAGGAGCTTCGTTCGCAGCTGCCCGGCGCCGCCTCCTCGGCCAAGAAGGCGGCCGCCCCCAAGGTGGCAGCGGCGAAGCAGACCCTGGCCTAGTAGGCTCCGGCCAAGAAGGCGGCCGCCAAGAAGGCTCCGGCCAAGAAGGCGGCCGCCAAGAAGGCTCCCGCCAAGAAGGCTCCGGCGAAGAAGACCGCCGCCAAGAAGTCCTCTTCCTGACCCGTTAGGGGTCACGCTGTCGACGGCCCGCCGCCGCCTCGACACTGAGCTCGTCCGGAGGGGTCTCGCGCCCAGCCGGGAGCGGGCGCGAGCTGATATCGAAGCGGGGCGAGTCCTCGTGGCCGGCGTGGTGGCCGACAAGGCGGCGCGCCTCGTCGCCGCCGCGGACCCGATCCATCTGAGCGGACCACCGCCGCGTTTCGTGGGGCGCGGCGGCGAGAAGCTGGCCGCCGCCCTCGAAGCCTTCGGCATCGACGTCAGCGGCCGCCGCTGCCTGGATGCCGGCGCCTCCACCGGCGG
>JANMIX010000116.1:0-8241 GCA_031376015.1 Acidimicrobiia bacterium
CCCCTTCGAGGGCCTGCACCGCGCTGGCCGTCGATGTGGTGGCGTTGCCGATCAGCGACAGGGGCTGATCGAAGTGTTCGTCGATGGCGGCCAGCGCCGGTTGCCGCACCGACACCGCACCGATGCCGTCGGCGTGCAACGAGGCGGCCACGGCTCGCTCGGACCGGGCGGCGGCGCCGAGGTGGGCGGCCTGGCTGGCCAGGTCGAAGTTCACCGACGACTTGATCGTGGCAACGACCCGCCAGTGCCCGAACATCGACGTCGACTGGTCGGGTTCGAGGATCTTGCGTTCGTAGACCACCTTCACGTCGCTCCCCGCGGCCGGCACCGTGAAGGTGTCGGTGCCGATGGCGACGCCGCAGGGGAACTGCTCGAATGACTTCCCACCGAGCCGGTCCTTCTCGGTCAGCTCCATGAACTGGCCCCGGGCGAAGTGATCGGTCACCGGCGCGGTGCCGGTGGCGGGCACGCCACCCACCTTCACCGAGGTCACCGAGAAGGTGGGCGTGCCCTCGGTCAGCTTCTTGGTGCCGAGCCGGTCGATCCGGACCTCGAACGGCACGGCCTTCTGGCGCACGGCCAGCTGACCCAACGGGTGAGCCAAGGGGAGGCCCGCGCCCTCCACCGGCGCCAGCGACACGTGCGACACTCCGCTCACCGGTCCACCCGGCTGCAACCGGGCGGGGTCGTTGAGTTCGGCCATGAGCGCCTGGGCCGCGCTGGTGGTGCCGGCATCGATCTCGGGGGCGGAGCCCCAGGTCTCGTTGAAACCGATGGAGACGTCCCACCACAGGATGGAGAACGAGAACGAGCCCCGGGCATGCCATTCGCCGGGTCCCTCCAGCGACATCTCGACGGTGACCGAGCCGATGTTGGTGCCGAAGGCCCGCACCGACACGCCGAACTTCAGCTCGACGATGAAGTGGAACTTGGGGGTGAGGTAGAGCAGCGCGTCGAAGCTGAGCCATCCCTTGATGACGGCCACGTCGATGTCGCCCGACAGCTCCACCTTCATGCCGCCCTGCACGCTGTTGGAGGTGACGGCGAAGTACTGCTCGGAGCGGAACTTGACGATGCCGATGTTGAAGCTCACCGCCAGCCGGTCGAGGTCGCCCGGCACCTTGGGGGGCAGGTCCTTGAAGGCGGGATGGAAACCACCGGCGGAGAGCACGAAGGACGGGTCCGACCCGAAGTGCATGGCCAGCAGCAGTTCGCCGCTGAGGTTCAGCTTGGCGAACCCCTCGATGCCCACGAACGAGTCGCGCAGACGGGCCCGGATCATCAGGAACTGCTCCTGGGCGTCGTAGAACCCGACGACATCGACCAGCAGCTTCAAGATGGCGGGAACGCCGGTCTCCTTGGGCGGCAACTGCACCAGCAACTGCCCCAGCAGGATGACCTTCGTGAGCGTGGGCGGGCGATCCCCGCCGAGCGCGTTGCGGACCTCGAAGATGAGACCCAGGCGGATGTAGACGATGGGCGGCTCAGAGAAGCTCAGCTCGAGCATCGGCCCCAGCAGCAGCGTGTCCTGCTCGATGGGGAACAGCGTGCGGTAGCGGTTGATGATGCGGGGCGCGTCGGCCACCGGGTCGTCGGGGAAGAGGATGTCGTCGAGGGCCCCGGTACGCATCCCGGCGGTGAGGGCGTCGAGGTCGGCGCGGTGGTGCAGGCCGATCATGCCGCCGAGACCGGTCCAGAAGATGCCGAAGGCGATGTGGATCTTGAACTGGCCGAACACGAACAGCAGCAGCGACCAACCCTCGCTCCCGTCGGGCTTCTTGGTGCTGAGCAACCCGATGGCCTTGATGCCGAAGGTGAGGAACTTCAGCTCCAACGCTCCGGCGTACTCGCCCTTCTCCGCGTCGATGAACAGGTAGCCGCCGCCCTTGACCACGCCGGCGTCGAGCGACAGGCCGATCCCCTTGGGTGGCTCGAACTTGACGAGCTGGCCGAGGTCGTCGACCCCTTTGAACAACGGCTCGAGCTGCAGCCCCACCCCGATCCGATCGACCGATGCCTTGAAGGGGCCGAGCTTCAGCGAGAAGCCGCCGCGCAGGTCGAGCATCGGCGCCTGCTGCAGCTTCAACTCGAGCTCGATGAACTGCACGGTGAACAGCCCGAACAGCGACGCCGCGATGGGTAGGTTCACCGACAGGCCGGTGCCACCGTCGAAGCGGACACCGTTGCGGGTGTCGGCCAGCAGGCCCAGATCGAAGGGCACCTCCACCGTGCCACCGGGCAGCATGCGCAGGAACCCGTCGCCGTCGCCCAGGACGATCACGAGCTTGCCGTGACGGGCGGTGACGTGGAACCCGGCACTGTCGCCGCTGAGCTCCACGCCGTAGGCGAGCGCGCCGATCTCCAGCCGGCTCGAATCCGAGGTGCCCACCAGCAGCGCCGGGGTCCCCGGCGGCACGCCGGCGGAGGGCTCGGCCTTCACCCGCAGCATGGGGTTCACGCCGGCCAGCACGCGGGGCGTCTTGGCGATGAACAACGACAGCGCACCGCCGGCACCGAGCTCGAAGGTGTAGGTGGTGGGACCGACGGTGTTCTCCACCACCAGCGCGGCGCTCAGTGACACCAGCACGCCGGGCCCACCGTGACTCCGCGGCACACCGATCAAGGTCAACGCGGGCTTGACCGAGTCGAGAGAGGGGAGGTGGAACACGACGGTCAATGCCCGCTCGGCCACCAGGGCCGACTCGATGTCCTCGTCGGGTTCGGGATCCCATCCGTAGACGGCGTCGATGGCCCCGTCGATCGCCTTCACCGCCACCTCGAGGGCCACGATGGTGCTGCCGGCGACCGCCGAGAGCCGCTGCACGAGCGCCTCGGAGTCGTCTTCGGTGGCCTTACCCCTCAGCAGCTTGCCCAGTGGCACCGGATCGAGCTGGCCGATGGTGTCCTCGTCCTCGGTGATGAAGCCGGCGATCTCGCACAGGGCGTACGCGCTGGGGTTCCGCAGGCGCAGCGAGTCGGCCAGCCACACCTTGAACAGCAACCAGAAGACGTCCCACTCGTCGACGCCCTCGGTCTTCACCGCATCGGCGAAGACCAGCCCGGTCTGCACCAGCGCCACGATCTCGGAGATGGTCTGGATGAAGGCCTGCTCGTCGACCTTCTGCTTGGCCACGAACTCGTCGATCTTGCTGCGGTTCTGGGGATCGATGGGCTGGGGAGTGGCCGGGTTGGTGCCGTCGAGGCCGAGATCTTCACGGATGGAGCGGGCCACTTCCGCGTCGCCAAAGGTCTCCTCGATCCACTCCACCGTCTCCTTGAACCAGTTCGTGATCTTCTGGAACGCGTTGGGCGGCGGTGCGGGATCGGCCATCGTCAAACCGTCTGCAGTTGGGGGGCGGGGAGGGACGGGTTGAGGTCGAGCGCGGCGCGATGCTCGGTGAAGGCGCTGCCGGTGGTGGCGTCAGGGCTGTCCTGGGAGATGATCACGTGGCGGGCTTCGTAGTCGTTGCCCACCGCCTCGAACCGGACGAGCGACACGTTGGGCACGAACACCATCAGCCGCAATGGCATCGTGGCCGACAGCGCCACTTCTGCGTGCTTGCCGGCGATGACCGCGTAGGTGGCCACCGGGTCGGCGGCGTTGAAGGGCGGCAGTGCCGGCGGAACCGCTTGAGGGATCACGTCCATGTCGGTCCGGCGCCGGTCGTCGCGCAGCACCCGCAGGCGCCACCGCCAGTCGGGTGCCTTGTCGGCCGGGATGGTGGTGCCTGCCGGCCAACCGTCGGCGCGGTTCAACGAGGGTGTGCGGCTCATCCTCGCCCGGCGCCCGGGCCGGATGGCCTGCCCGCTGGGCACCTGGATCGGTGCCTTGTCGTCCCAGCCGAGCCGTTCGAACGGTGCGCCCTGCAGCAACTGCTGACCGAATCGCAACGCCCGTAGCACTGCCTGCTTCCTGGAGTCGGGCGGGTTGCGCAACGCCGAGGACGTGAACTGCACGATGCGGGCGTCGACGGTGTCGTCGCCCTTGTTCCAGAAGTCGAGTTGCATGCTCGAGGAGAAATGCACGTCACCGGAGAGGATGATCGTGCGCTTGTAGGTGCCGGCGCGGCGCAGGAAGGCCTCGTGGTGAGCCTCGTCGCCGTGCCAGCTCTCGAGGTCGAACTCCTCCCTTCCGGAGATCGGCTTGCCTTGCGAGCACGGGTCGATCTTCTCCACCCCGGTGACATGGGTGGCGAAGTCGAAGATCCCCGCGGCCACCGGCTGCACGAACGTGTCGAGTGCCCGGGGGAACAGCACCGGGGCGGCCGAGACGACCACGAGCAGCTCACGCCCATCGCTGAGCGGTCCTTTGGGGAGTTGGGAGTCGAGGCTGTCACCCACGAGCTTGGCCGGGCTCTCTCGCTCGCCCACGTAGCGGCGTCGTGTGCGGGTGTCGAGCACCCGCACCTGGTGCATCGGCCCCACCGCGCCGAAGTGGAAGGTCACCTTGGCGTCCACGACGGGTTGGGTGAGGCCGAGCAGGTCGTCGAGTTGATCGCGCACGGCGTTGGACAGCGAAGCGCCGTTGTCGACCATGCCGCTCACCGCCGTGAGGAGCTTCTCGTTGTCGGGCGCCGGGGCCCCGCTGGTGTGGGTGAAGGCGGCCGGGTCGTTGCCCCAAGCCTGAAACACCGCGTAGGCGCCGAGCGCATTGCGGATCAGGGCCCGTCCCAACGGCGCGGTCAGGACCCGGGTCCGCCAGCTCTTGGACAGGTACCAGTCGTCGGTCACCTCGTGATCGTCGAGGATCATGTAGGTGGACGTGTTGGCCAGCACCCGCGCCACCCGCGGCACCGCAGCCCGGAACGTCTCGAGAGCCTTGGTCTCGGCGTCGAAGTCTTTCTTGCGGTCGGCCTTCCACTTGGTGGTGCTGTTGTCGAAGCACGCTTCCCAGTTCGTCAGGTGGTTGGCGTCGATGTTGGCATTGGCGACGAAGACCTCGTCGAGGGTGGCCAGCGTTCGCCACACCCGTGGGCTCCACACGCTGAGGTACATGGCCGCGTATTCGCCGTAGCCCATGACGTGGTTCTGGCCGGCCGTTGTGGAGAAACGGGCCAGGTCGCGCACCGTCCGCTGCCGCCGTGTCGCAGGCAACTGGGTCATGGTGACCTCAGTGGCGTTGGCACCGAGGGGGAGTTGTTCGGTGTAACCCAGCAGGTCCTGGCTCAGCGCGTTCAACGCCGGCAGCAGCGCGGTGGCGACCTCGTCGGCGTAGATCTGATCGCCGGTGAGGAACAACTGATGGGGTCGCTCGAGGGGATCGTCGAGATGATCGGAGATCACATCGTCGAGGAAGGCCATGGCGTCGGGTCCGTCGCCGTTGGTCTTGCGGCACGAACCCTGGGCCAGGATCAGATCGGCCAGTGACGCCGGACAGGTGGCGAAGCTGGGGAGCCGGTCGAGGGCATAACCCAACGCCAGGTGCAGCGGCGCGTCGGCGTGCACCTTGGACGCGGTGCGGTCGGCGGCCTTCTCGTCACGCAGCAGGCCGAGATCGCGCAGGCCTTGGTTGCCGGCGCCGTCGAAGGTGAGGTCGTAGGAGAAGAGTTGACCGGGTGCCATGACCGTCGAGGCGTCGGCCACCACCACGGTCACGTGTAGCTGGGCGCCGAACTTCCGCGAAGCGGCAGTGCCGGTGGCGACGACCGAGTCACCGCTGCTGACCGCGAGCGGACCGGTGGAGGTCTGGGGGCCCGACCACACCTTGGCCGTCACGTTGGTGGCGCTGCTGGTGGCCACCCAGAAGGCGGCGTGATTCGGATCGACCCGGCGCACGATCGGACCGGCGAGCAGGAACGGCAGGTCAGTCATTCCCGGTTCCTTGCGCTCGAGTTGTTCCCGCCATGGACCCGACCTCCACGCATCGCCGGTCTCGCCCTCCGGCGCGGCGGACTATAGCGAGGCCTCCCGCCGCCCGCTCGGAGAGTCGATGCTGTTGGAGGCGGCGTCAGCGAGGCCGTTCGCCGTAGTCGCCGAAGGGCCGGTTGCGCTCGCGCACGGCGTCGCGCCAGCCGATCTCCTGGGCCCGGTTCACGAAGTCGAGGCCCTCCTGGGTGTGGCGCGCCACCCCGTCGAAGATGAACCCGAGCAGGCGGCTGGTGTCGGGTTGGTATTGGTGACGGGCCACGTCGTTGAGCATCCACTTCATCATCTGCAACTGGTTGAGCGGCAGCAGCGCCATCCGTTGCGCCAAGCCCGCCGCATGCGCCTGCAGTTCCTCGTCGGGCACGCACTCGAGGATCATCCCGGCCGCGGCCGCTTCGGCGGCGGTGAGCTCGTCGCCGGTGAAGAGGTAGCGCTTGGCCCGCTCCAGGCCGAGTCGCGCCACCCACACCCACGGCGCCTCGGGCACACCCCACACGCGCGCGGGCGGGTAGCCGAACCGGGCCGACTCGCCGGCGACGATCAGATCGGCGTTGAGGATCATGTCGGTGCCCCCGGCGATGCACCAGCCCTGCACTGCCGCGATGGTCGGCTTGGAGAGGGTGTGGAGCTTGGCGAAGGTGTTGCCGAAGGTGCCGATCATCTGGACGTCGGCCACCGTGTCCCACACACGGCCCGGCGAGGCGTCCGCGGTGGCCTGGCCCATCGTGGACCAGTCGAGCTCGAACCCGGCGCAGAAGGAGGGCCCTTCTGCCCTCACCAGCACCACTTTCACCCCGCGATCGGTGTCGGCCGCATCGAGCGCAGCGTCCAGTTCGTCTCGCAACTGGGGGGTGATGGTGTTGAACTCCTCCGCCCGGCACAGCACCAGATGGCGCACCGCGCCGGAGTCCTCGATGCGGATCGCAGCACTCATGGGCCGCCAGCCTCGCGTACGCCGGCGGAAGTGCTGCGTCCGCCCCAAACGGACGCCGCACTTCCGCCCCGCCACCGCGGCGCGTTCCCTACGGGTGAGGGAAGGGCGGCGGGCCGAGAATCTCGGTCTGGCCCGTCTCCTGGGCCACCTGGCCGATGCGGGCGAAGTCCACCGGGCCGGGCCCGTCGTTGGTCGCCGCCTCGCTGGCGTTCCAGTAGAAGGCCTGCGAGTCGCCCGGGTTTTGCACCGTGACGAGCTTGGCCACGGGGGACAGCACCACGAAGGCGTGCTCCACCCCGCGAGGTACGAAGGTGACGCTGCCGGCCCCGAGCTTGTGCTCGACGCCGTCGATGCGGCTGAGGATCTCGCCCTCGAGGAGGTAGGTCAGCTCGTCGTTCTTGGGATGCTTGTGCAGCGGGGTCATCTTCCCCTGTTCCATCACATCCTCGAACATGAAGAAGGCCCCGTCGGTGTCTTCGTTGGTGACCTTCCAGGTGTGGGTGCCGCCGCCGTAGAACCAGCGCTTGATGCCTTCACCCTCGACTCGAACCACCGGAGTTGCGCTCATTGTGTTTGTCCCTTTCCGTTTCCCAGCCCTCGGGCGGTGCCGGCCTCTCCGCCGTCTCGCCGACCTTCGTGGAACCCATGTCCCATGAGGAGATTAGGGTACCATGATGGATATGTCAACGGTCTATGAGGAAGGTGGCCGCACCCGCCAGAAGGCGCGGACACGGAGCGCGCTCGTCGAAGCAGCCCGGGAGCTGGTGGCGCAGGGGAAGGCCCCCACCGTCGAGGAAGCGGCGGAAGCTGCATCCATCTCGCGCACCACCGCCTACCGCTACTTCCCGAACCAACTGCTCCTCCTGGCCGCGGCCCATCCCGAGACGGCGCCGGAATCCCATGTGCCCCCGGATGATCTCGACGACCCGGCGGCTCGGCTGGCCTACGTCGTGCGGGCGTTCGTGGCGACCATCGCGATGACCGAGGCGCAGCAGCGCACGATGCTCCGGCTGTCGCTGGAGGAATCGTCGGGAGAACGTCCGGAACTCCCGCTGCGTCAGGGCAGAGCCATCGGATGGCTCAAGGAGGCGCTCGAGCCGTTGCGCCCCGAGTTGGGTGAGGACGTCGTGCACCGTCTGGCGCTGGCGATTCGCAGCGCCGCGGGAATCGAAGCCCTCGTCTGGCTGACCGATGTGGCCGGGCTGTCGACCGAGGAGGCCGGCGCACTCATGCGGTGGTCGGCCCAGGCGATGTTCGAGGCCGTCCGAGCAGGGAACATCCCGCCGCTCGGGCCGCCCGCCACGCGGAAGTCACGCCGGGGCTGAGTTCACCGTTCAGCGGCGGGCAGCCGCCCGCTCGCGCAGCGCCCGCTTGTCGACCTTGCCGCTTGCGCTCATGGGGAGCGCGTCGAGGACCTCGAGCTGCTCGGGGAGCTTGCGGGT
>JANMIX010000130.1:0-2875 GCA_031376015.1 Acidimicrobiia bacterium
CGGTGCTGGCGGGAACAACAATGGGTCGGCGGGGCTCGTCGTCCTCGATGTGAGCCAGGTCCAACAACGGCAGGCAAACCCTCAGCCCACGGTGGTGAGCCGGCTGACGTGGGGCAATGTGAGCATCCCCCAGAACGCCATGCCGGTGACCATCCACGGCCACCACTACCTGGTGGAGATCGACGAATTCGCCGGCGGGCCGATTCCCGGTTCGGGACCGAACGACGCCGTCGGCGCCGGGCGCATCATCGACATCGAGAATGAACTCCATCCCTTTGTGGTGTCGAACCTTCGCCTCGCCGTCCACATGCCGTCGATCAGGCCGTCGGTCCTGGCTGATCCCGGGGCCAACAGCCCCGTCGGCGGTTATGCGGGGCACTACTGCGGCGTGCCCCGCGAGGTCGACCCCGAGATCGTGGCCTGCTCGATGATCTTGTCCGGGCTGCGGGTGTTCGACATCCGAGATCCCACCGCGCCTCGCGAGATCGCCTATTTCAACTCCTCGGGACAGCCAGGCACGGGTGACCCCAACGCCCAGGCGTTCGCCATGGCGCGGCCCTCGTTCGTGCCCGAGCGCAACGAGATCTGGTACGCAGACGGCAACAGCGGGTTCTACGCCGTCCGGCTCACCAACGGGGCTTGGCACTCGACGCCCGCCACTGGTTCGACCTCGACCTCTGCGGCGAGTGCGGGCACCGGCGATGCGGTGCAGGGCGCCGGCACCGGCCAGGACCATCCCGCCACCGGCGGCAGCATCCCTCTGGCGCTGGTGGCCGGGTGTGTTCTGGCGGCGATGTTGCTCCGACACGTACGTCGCGGTGCCTGAGCAGAGTGTTGGATGAGCAGGGCAGTGGGTGACCGCGGTCGCCGCCACCAGTTGCCGTTGGCGGCGATCGTGCTGTTCCTGGGTTGGGCGCCCACCGCTGCCGCATCGGTGAACCTGCCGGAGCCCACCGCCGCGGCCGGCCACCTTCCGGGGCAGCCCTATCGCTGGGTGCATCCGCCCGACGGGCTGCGCGATCGCACGCCACCCCCGGCGTCGGTGACTGCGGCGCTGCCCCTCGACGGGTCTCGCCTGCACGCCACGGAAGTCAGCACTGCGGACCTCCAGACCACGGTGGCGATCTCGGATCTGCAGTTCGTGCCTGGGTCGAGCCATTCGCTCTCGCTCCGCATCGCGCCGATCGATCCGGCCACCCTGGGGCCGCTGCCGAAGGGGCGTCACGCCGCCGGCAACGCCTACCGAGTGGACCTGACCGATCAGGGTCGCGACGTGGGCGACCTCGACGCGCTGGCCGCGCCGGGGCGGGTGGATGGTTCGTTCGTCGTGCTGCACTCTTCGGTGACGGCCATGGTCGTGCTTCACTCCATCGACGGCACCGGCTGGTCACCGGTCGAGACACTCGGCATGGGTCCGTTCGACCTCCAGGGACACCTGCCGGGCTCCGGCTACTTCGTGGCCGCCAGCGTCACCGGTGGCGGGACGAAAGCCGGCGCACCCTTGATGACGGCCGTCGCGGCCGTCGTGCTGTCGGCGCTGGGAACGTTGGGCGCCCTGCGGCGCTGGGGGCGCCGGCACCGCCGATGACGCCGAGCGGAACTCACCACGACGCCGGGAGGAGGGCTCGGCCCGACCCACCGCACAATTAGAACTCGTTCTCGTTTCGGTTTACTGTCCACCTCGTGCATCTGGCCTACACCGAAGCAGAGGAGCAGCTCCGCGAGGATCTGCGCCAGTACTACGAGAAACTCCTCGACCCGGAGACCAAGCGGGCCTTGGCCCACACCCACGGCGTCGGCCCGGTCATGCGGGCGGTGGTCAAGCAGATGGGCGCCGACGGCTGGCTCGGCATCGGCTGGCCCACCGAGTACGGCGGCCAGGGCCGCGGCCCGGTGGAGCAGTTCATCTTCTTCGACGAGTCGATGCGGGCCGGGGCGCCGGTGCCGATGCTGACGATCAACTCGGTGGCGCCGACCATCATGAACTTCGGCAGCCAGGAACAGAAGGACTTCTTCCTCCCCAAGATCCTCAAGGGCGAGATCCACTTCTGCATCGGTTACTCAGAACAGGGAGCGGGTACCGACCTCGCCTCGCTGCGCACCAAGGCCGTGCGCGACGGCGACTCCTATGTGATCACCGGCGAGAAGATGTGGACCTCCCTCGCCAGCGACAGCGACTACTGCTGGCTGGCGGCCCGCACCGGCGCCGAGGACAGCCGCCACCGCGGCATCTCGATCTTCGCGGTGCCGATGGACACGCCCGGGATCGAGCCCACGCCATTGCACCTCCTCAGCGAGCACAACATCTGCGCGGTCCACTGGAACGACGTCCGGGTTCCCGCCTCGTGCCTGATCTCGGGGGAGAACGAGGGCTGGAACCTCATCATGAACCAGCTCAACCACGAGCGGATCACCCTGTGCAGCCCGGGCATGGCCGAGCAGATGCTGTACTCGGTCATCAACTGGGCCCGCGAGACCACTCTGGCCGACGGCCGCCGGGTCATCGACCAGGAATGGGTGCAGCTCAACCTGGCCAAGGCGTACGCCGGGTTCGAGTTCCTCCGCCTGGCCAACTGGAAGGTGGCCTGGGCGGCGACCAAGAACGAACTCGACGTCGCCGAGGCCTCGACCATCAAGGTCTACGGCACCGAGCACTACCTCGAGACGTTTCGCCTCCTCATGGAGGTGCTGGGCGAACGGGTCTACCTCCGAGAGGACACCCCCGGCGCGCTGGAGGGCAGCCGCCTCGAGTCGATGTACCGCAGCCTGATCATCCTCACCTTCGGCGGCGGCGGCATCGGAGTGCGGGGTGGCAGGGTGGGGACCTGTGGGCGCGGGGTGGCGTGGGGGAAGCGGTGGGGGGCTGCGGAGGGCG
>JANMIX010000050.1:0-2801 GCA_031376015.1 Acidimicrobiia bacterium
GCACCATCGACGTCGTGGTCGAGATCCCACGCGGCAGCCGCAACAAGTACGAGTTCGACCACGAGCACAACGTCATCCGGCTCGACCGGCGGTTGTTCTCGGCCACGGTGTATCCCGCCGACTACGGCTTCATCCCCGACACCTTGGGCGAGGACGGCGACCCGCTCGACGCGCTTGTGTTGCTCGACGATCCCACCTTCCCAGGGTGCTGGGTGGCGGCGCGACCCGTCGGGGTGTTCTGGATGGAAGACGACAAGGGTCCCGACGCCAAGATCATCTGTGTCCCCGCCGGCGATCCCCGCTGGGACCACGTGGTCGACATCGACGGGCTCCCCGACCACCTGCTCGACGAGATCGAGCATTTCTTCGACGTCTACAAGATGCTCGAGCCCGACAAGCACTCGACCACCCGCGGGTATGAGGGTCCCGAGGCGGCCTGGATCGAGATCGAAGCCGCCATCGCCCGGGCCCCGGAGCACTAGGCCCGACGCAGGGGCCCGCCTCGAGCGGGCCGCTCAGACGTGGGCTGCCTCCAACGCCAACAGACCGGCGCCGACCGCACCGGCCCGCTCGCCGAGCGCGGCCGCTTCGATGGCCACCGGTGCCCGCACATCCGCGGCCAGGAGCAGACCGGCGAAGGCGCGGCGGGCCGGGGGTAGCAGCGTCGCCGATGCCTCCGCCAGACCGCCGCCCACCACGACCATCTCCGGGTCGAGCAGATGGACGAGGTTGGCGATGCCGAGCGCCAACCAGTAGCCGAACTCCTCCATCACGGCGAGTGCTCCCGGATCGCCTTCGGCGGCGAGCGCAGTGACGTGCTCGCCACGCACTGCTTCGGGATCGCCGCCCGCACGGTCCACCAAGCCCGGAGCTTGCCCCGACTCGGCCGCCTCACGACCCAGGCGACCGAGACCGCTACCGGACGCGTAGCGCTCCCAACAGCCGCGCCGGCCACAGGGGCATGGCGGACCATGGGGGTCGATGATCATGTGCCCCGGCTCGCCGGCGAAACCGTTGGCGCCTCGCTGCAGGACCCCGCCGGTCACGAGACCGCCCCCGATGCCCGTGCCAAGAGTGACGCACACCATCTCCCCGGCGCCGGCGGCCACCCCTACCCGAGCCTCGGCGCGCGTCGCGCAGTTGGCGTCGTTGTCGACCACACAGAAGACGCCGTGCAGCCGGCTCCGCAGGCCACCGGCGACGTCGAGGTGGCCGATGCCCTGCAGGTTGGGGCCGACGACCAAAGCCCCTTCACGGGTGACCAGACCCGGGATACCGACCCCCACGGCCGAGGCACCCGCGTCGAGGACCATGGCAGCGATGGGGTCGAGCAGACGCGCGGGGTGGCGAGGAGTCGGCTCGCGCCGGGGCTGGCCCATCGGCGCCCCCGAGTCGTCGAGGGTGAGGCCGAGCACCTTGGTGCCCCCGACGTCGATGCCGATGACGGTCAATAGCGCAGGAGGGCGCCGATGCGACCCATGACGTCGAGATCGGCGTTGTCGATGCAGATCTCGACCCGGCAACCGTGCGCCAGCGCGGACTCGACCGCCTCCTCGACGACATCGGCCGCCTCTGTCATCTCGGCGCCACAGCGCGGGCAGGCGCGACCCACCAGTTCGAGCGCCTCGCAGGAGGCACACCACCACCCGCTCTCGACGTATCCCTGCGACACGAGCAGCCGCTCGACTCGCCGTTCGCGCAGGGCGTCGAGCACCGCGGCCAGGCCGGCGACGCCGCGGCCACCGCTGCTGACCGCGCCGCGCAGGCGCTCGACCTCGGCCGCTTCCTTCTCGCGTTCGAGCCGCGTCTCGAGTTCGAGCAGGGCGGAACGGAGCTCGTCCACCCCGGCCGTCGGTTGCACCGACAACCGTCCCCGCAGCCGTTCACGAAGGTAGGGATGCAGCAGGTCGGCGATCTCGCCGGCCACCTCGTCGCTGGCGACGAGTGCGAAGTGGGTGAAGGGGTGCGATTGGAACATGGCGAACGCCCTGTCGGCGGCGCGGCGAAGGTGCTGGTGCGCCAGCGCACTGAGATGCGAATCGTGCGTACCCATGTCGGCCTGACCGGGCACGTCGATGTCACGGGGCAGTTCCTCGACGGTCTCGGTGTGTTCCTTGATCTCGCCCAGTTCTGCCACCAGGACCCGGATCTGCTGGCGATCCACGATGAGCACCCCGACCGCTTCTGCCTCCTCGACCAGGGCCTCGAGCGCGCTCAGAGCGGGGCTGGCGTTGAGGGTCACGCAACTCCGCACCGGCACCGGTAGGGCCACCACGGTCCACAGGTCGCGCGCCGAGCAGGCGAAGATGGCGAGGCCTCTCGTGCGGGAGCGATCGAGTTCGTTGCGCACGTATTCCTCGATGCGGCGGAGGTCTTCGTGCACCGAGGCGTGCCCGTTGGCGTTGGATCGGGCGGTCCGCAACACCCCCTCGACCTCCGACTCGAGGTCTTGCCGGCGGCGGAATCGCCGCCCATCCACGTCGAGATAACAGGTCGTCACTGGCTCGTCATCGGCCCGGAAGGAGGCCAGGGAACGGAGCACGTCAGGGGCAACCAGCGGCATAGGCACCTCCGTAGTCGGTGAGGGCACTGTAGAACGGATGGGCGATCGCTGCTCAGGGGAACGAGGCGATGGCCCGGTCACGACCAGCCTCCGCGGCCCATCGGCCGAGGGCGGGATCGTCGCTGAGGACGACCACCTGCACGGCCGAGGCCATGCGTTCGATCCGTTCCAGCAACTTGACCCGGTGCGACGGGCTGACGCGGTCGATTGCCAGATCCAACACGATCGGCACCGAGCC
>JANMIX010000168.1:0-2380 GCA_031376015.1 Acidimicrobiia bacterium
GCCCGCAACCGCGGCGCGCATGTCGGCCAGACCCACGATCAGCAGGTCGAGCGCGTCCACGATGGCCTCACGGTTGTCGGTGCAGATGTCGGGCCAGATCCCGGGGTGACCGGCCGCAATGCGGGTCATGTCGCGGAACCCACCGGCCGCCAGGCGAAGGAGCGCCCGGTGTTCCTCGGCCCGCTGGTCGGCCATTCGCATCAGGGTGGCGGCCGTCAGGTGGGGCACGTGCGAAACCACCGCCACCAGCGCGTCATGACGATCGGGCAAAAGCGCCACCACCTCGGCTCCCATGGCGGCCACCGCCGCCTGCACGGCCGTGAAGGCGGCGTCGAGCGTGGAGGACGTGGGGGTCAGGACCCACACGGCGCCGGTGAACATGCCGGCGTCGGCCCCCTCGATCCCCTCCTGCTCCGAGCCGGCCATGGGGTGTCCCCCCACGAAACGGGCGTCATCGACGAGACCCACGACCGAGCCCTTCACCGAGCCCACGTCGGTCACGAACCCGCGGGTGGCGGCCAGCGCCTCGGCGGCGGCGGCCGGGACCGACCGCACCGGCACCGCGACGAAGGTGAGGTCGGCCTCCGGGTCGAGACCGACCGCGTCGAGCGCACCGAGGGCCACCGCCCGCTCGGCGCGCGCCGGGTCGGCATCCACGCCGCTCACGTGCCATCCCTGTGCCCGCAGCGCCATGCCGATCGACCCGCCGATGAGCCCGGTGCCCATCACGTTGGCTCGCACGGTCACTCCGGCAGGTCGTCGCGCAGCCCCCGTGCCCCTTCCAGGTACACGTGATGGAGCTCGCTGCGATTGAGGTGGGTCTCGGCGTGGACCATCACGCGGATGCACAGGGGCGTGCCGCCCACGATGTCGAGCTCCCGGGCGCAGATGAGCGGCACGTCGCCCAGGCCCAGGGTGCGGGCGGCAGTGGCCGGGAACACCGAATGGATGTCATCGGTGGCGGTGAACAGGATGCTCACCAGGTCGTCGTGGGTGAGGCCGTTGCGTTCCAGCACGCGCGCCAGCAGGGCGACGGTGCGCTCGGTCACCTGCTCCACCGTGTCGACGTCGACGGTGGTGGCGCCGCGGATGGCACGAAGTGATCGGGACACGGAGCGGCGAGCCTAGCCCTCGCCCTCACCGCGCCCACCCGGCAAACCGGTGCCGCCGGCGGGGGCGGGAGGTGTGGGCCGTTCGGTGAGGTCCGAGGCGTCGGGGGGTGCGGTGAGGTCGCCGGTTGCGTCCTCCTCAGTGTGCCCGACGTCGCGCTGCAACGCCATCACCTCCTCGACCGAGAGGGTGCGCCACTCCCCCGGCCCCAACCGGCGCTCGGCCAGCGGCCCGATCCGCACTCGCACCAGACGCCGCACGGGATGCCCCACGGCCTCGCACATCCGCCGGACCTGGCGGTTGCGACCCTCGTGGATCACCAGCCGCAACAGGTTGGGTGACACCAGCGACGCCTTGGCCGGTGCCGTCAGCCCGTCGTCGAGCTCCACCCCTTCGCGCAGGCGGCGCAGCGTCTGCCGGGAGGGGTTGCCCTCGACCTCGGCCAGATACTCCTTTTCGACACCGAAGCTCGGATGGGTCAGGCGGTGGGCCAGGGCGCCGTCGTTGGTGAGCAGCAACAAGCCCTCGGTGTCCATGTCGAGACGACCCACGGGGAACACACGTGGCTCGGCCGGCACCAGTTCGACGACCGTGGGGCGCCGGTGGGTGTCGGCCGCGGTGCTGAGCACGCCTGCCGGCTTGTTGAGCAGGTAGGTGACCAGGCCAGGGGCCACCGGAACGCCCACCCCGTCGACCTCCACCGCGTCGGCATCCACATCGACCCGATCGCCGAGCGTGGCGACCGTACCGTTGATCGTGACGAGCCCTTCCTCGATCAGCTCCTCACACACCCTGCGGCTGCCCAGGCCGGCGCGGGCGAGGACCTTCTGGAGCCGCTCAGGTGTCGCCATCGGGGGCGGCCTCGTGCTCGACGCCGGCCGCCGGATCTTCCTTCGAGTCGCCTGCCAGATCGGCCGCCAGATCGTCGGCCACGGGCCGAAGACCGGCCTCGAGCGCTTCGACCACCTCGGCGCCCGGCACGAACTGGCCCAGTGGTGGCAGTTCGGCCACCGTGTCGATGCCGAGCCGCTCCAGGAACATGCGGGTCGTGCCGTAGAGGCTGGCCAGGCCGGGGCCCGGATCCCGGGCCACCTCTTCGATGTAGCCCCGCTGCTGCAGGGTGCGGATGACCCCGTCGACGTTGACCCCGCGGATCGCGGCGACCTGGGCCCGACTCACCGGTTGCTTGTAGGCCACGATCGCCAGCGTCTCGAGGGCCGCGTTCGACAACCGTGCCGACTGGCCTTCGAGCACGAAACGCTCGACGTAG
>JANMIX010000195.1:0-3769 GCA_031376015.1 Acidimicrobiia bacterium
GTGGCCTCGAAACTGTCCAGTGGCGGGTTCGACGACCCGAGTTCCGAGTCCGGAAAGGTCGACCAGGTCCTGAAGGACTCCTTCGCCTCGGGTCCGCCCAACGTGGTGTTGCTGGTGACGGCGCGCAAGGGAAACGTCGACGACCCGGCAGTGCGCGACGCCGCCAAGGCGGTGACCGCCGAGTTGGCCGCCGAAACCTTTCGAGGCCAGAAGGTCATCGACGTCGTCTCCTACTGGAACCTGGTGCCCGGCAACCCTCTGGCCAGCGTCCAGCGGGACAAGGCCCTGATCGTCGGCCGCTATCCCTCCGGCGACAACTCGCTCATCGACTTCTCCAAGGACGTCCTGACCCGCTACACCCGCGACAACCCCGCGGCGCCGATCACGGTTCGGGTGGGCGGCTTCGGGCCGGTGTTCGCGCAGGTGAGTACCACCATCGAATCCGACCTCGTACGCGCCGAGAGCATCGCTCTACCCGTGACGCTGGTGTTGCTGCTCCTCGTGTTCGGCTCGGTGGTGGCCGCCGCCCTGCCCCTCGCCATCGGCCTGCTGGCCGTGTTCGGCACGTTCCTGGTGCTGCTCCTCATCAATGCGGTGACGGAGGTCTCGGTGTTCGCGCTGAACCTGACTACCGCCATGGGGTTGGGGCTCGCCATCGACTACTCGCTGTTCATCGTGAGTCGCTACCGCGAGGAGTTGCGGGCCGGGTACCCGACCGAGGTGGCGGTGGTCCGTACCGTGCGCACCGCGGGAAAGACGGTGGTGTTCAGTTCGGCGACGGTGGCGGCGTCCCTGCTGGCGCTGCTCACCTTCAACGTCGCCTTCCTCAAGAGCTTCGGCTATGCGGGGGTGGCTGTGGCCCTCCTGGCCGGCGCCTACGCCACCATCGTGCTGCCCGCCATGCTGGCCGCCCTGGGCGGGCGCATCGACCGCCTCACCCTGTTCCGGCGGCAGGCGAAGGCGCCCGAGGACGGCATCTGGCACCGCGTGGCGGTGTTCGTGATGAAGTGCCCGCTACCCATTGCCCTCGCAGCGGTGACGCTGCTGGTGTTGCTGGGCGTCCCCTCGCTGCGCATGCAATTCGGGCTCCCCGACGACCGGGTGCTGCCGCCGGGCAAGTCGACCCGAGACGTGCAGGACGTGATCCGTAACGAGTTCTCCTCGGAAGAGGCTGGATCCATCTACGTCGTGGCCACCGGGATCGGCGACCACGACGCCCGCCGCGCCGCCGTCGACGCCTACGCCCAGCGGCTGGCGAGCCTGCCCAACGTCGCCCGCGTCGACAACGAGAACGCGCACTACTGCGGCTCGGCCGGCCGCATCGGCACGGTGACCTGCACCCCCGGCCAGCGTTTCGACGACCCGGGCCTCCGAGCCCGATTCGATCGGCCCACTGCCACGGCGCTCACCGTGGTCCCCGCCGTCGAGCCCCTCTCCGACGCCGGCGAAACCTTGGCCCGCGCTGTGCGGGCCGCGCCGGCACCGTTCAAGGTGCGCGTGGGCGGCCAGAGCGCGCAGCTCATCGATGCCATGTCCTCGCTCACCACGTCGTTGCCGATCGCAGTGGCCTTCGTGGCCCTGATCACCGTCGTGCTGCTCTTCATGCTGTTCGGCAGCCTCCTCGTTCCCCTCAAGGCCCTGGTGCTGAACGTGCTGTCGCTGTCGGCCACCTTCGGGGCGATGGTGTGGATCTTCCAAGACGGCCACCTTTCGGACCGTCTCGGCTTCACCGCCACCGGCACACTGGCCGCCACCAGCCCGATCCTCATGTTCTGCATCGCCTTCGGGCTGTCCATGGACTACGAGGTGTTCCTGCTGTCGCGCATCAAGGAGGAACACGACCATGGCGCCGGCAACGTCGAGTCCGTGGCACGCGGGCTGGAGAAGACGGGCCGGATCGTCACGGCCGCCGCGCTGTTGATCTCGGTGGTGTTCATCTCCTTCGCCACGTCCCAGGTCAGTTTCATCAAGCTGTTCGGAGTCGGTCTGGCCCTGGCGGTGCTGATGGATGCCTTCCTCATCCGGGGCACCCTGGTCCCCGCCTTCATGCGCCTGGCGGGCGGGGCCAACTGGTGGGCGCCCGGACCCCTGCGTCGCTTCCATGATCGCTACGGGATCTCCGAGGCCGCCGATCTCGACAACGAACCGGCCGACGAACTGGCCCGCACCCGAGCCGCCGAGCCCGCCCAGCCCGCCGGGACGTGAGCGGCCTTCTCGCCCATTGACCGACGCCGATCACCGGGTCGGTACTATCGATCGCTTGCACACATCGCGCCTGCCCCTGCGCTGGCTCGGGCTCGCCCTTCTGTTGGCGGGTTGCGCCAGCCCCTCCGCACGACTCGAGGACAACGTGAACCAGGTCGCCGAACGGATGGATGCGCTCGAGTCGAATCTCGACGCCACTCTGGCCGCGACGGCCACCACCACCACGTTGCTGCCGATATCCCCGACCACGACCGCTCCGGCGGGCCCGACGACCTCCACCACGGCGCCGGTAGCACTCGGTTTGGATCCCGCCTCGGAGCAACGCCTGCGCTCGATCATCGTGGGCGGCCGCTGGGACTTCGCTCTCCCCGTACCCAGTGCCGGCATCGACACCGCCCGGTGGACACCCTCCGACGATGGCGGCACGCTGAGCAGCCTCGTACCGGCACCGCCCCAGGCCACCCTGACCTTCTTCCTCGACTTCCTGAAGCGCCGCAAGTTCGTGCATCGGTTGCTGCGTTCGGACAACTCCGGCGCGTCCATCATCGACCTCGGCGGGCACGGGACCATCACCATCACGCCTTCCGGCAACCGTTCGTCACTGTCCATCACCGTGCATCTGTGAGGTTCCGACCCATGCCCCGTCCTCTCGCCGTCGCCGTTGTCGTGCTGCTGCTCAGCGGCGGCAGCGCCGCCTGCAGTAGCGGCAACAGCGACGTGCAGCGCCAGCAGGACCGCATCAACGCGCTCGACAGCCGGCTCTCCGACGCCGAGAGCAAGATGTCGTCCCTCGACGCCCAGCTGTCGCAGGCCTCGACATCCTCGAGCGACGCCAGCACCGCCAGCTCGTCGAGCTCGTCAGGCAATTAGGTCCAGGACCTCGAGCAGCCGCCGGTGGTCGTCGATCACGTGATGGCCCTCGGGAAGCCCATCGACGTGGGGATCATCGAACACCCCGCGGTACCGCACGGCGGCCATCCCCTGGCTGAGCGCCCCGGCAATGTCGGTGCGACGGAGATCACCGACGTGCACGGCATCCTGTGGCCGTACGCCGCCGAGGCCCTCCAGCGCGTGGGCGAAGATCACCGCATCGGGCTTGTACGCACCGACTTCGTCGGAGAAGCTCCAGTGGTCGAAGGCGGCCAGCAACCCGTGGCGGTCCAGATGCCGGCGCAACACCGTCGAGGGGGTCATCCCCACGTCGCAGATGATGCCGAGCCGCACCCCGGCCGCGTCCAGCGCGGTGATCGCTTCGACGGCCCCCGGGGTGACCTCCAACCGTGCCTCTTCGCCGACATCCACGAACACGGCCACGAGGTCCTCGCGCAGCGCGTCGGTCAGCGAGACCAGTCCCAGTGATTCGAGCACGAACGACACCGCGTCGCGGGCCGAGTACTGCCGGTTGTCGTGCCAGGCCTGGTTGAACACGCCCCACGATGCGTCGATCGCGCCCTCAAGCAATACCCGTTCGACGGGCTCGCCTGCGGCACGCAACCGGGTCTCCCACGCCTCCACCCGCATGCCCCGGAGTTGACCGGGCTGCTCATGCAGCAGGGTGTTCCAG
>JANMIX010000243.1:0-2890 GCA_031376015.1 Acidimicrobiia bacterium
AACCGGAGCATGTGCGCATCGTGCCGGTCGATCAAGTCTTTCGGCACCGGGGAAGGTGCCGCCGCGGCGGCGCCGTCGTGCACGTCGAAGGAGATCCGCCGCGCCCCCCGCTCCGCCAACGAGGGCACCCCCTCCGCCAGCAGGGCTTCACGCAATGAATCACCATTGGCCGGGTCGCCCCAGCAGAGGTACATGACCTTCTCCATAGGGGCGACGCTACCGGCCGGGCCGAATCCCGGTCCGCCGACGCGGCCTGCGCTCAGGTGGGCGGCGCCGCCAGCTCCAGGGCGTTGTCGTACAGGACTCTGCGACGGTCGGCGGGGTCGAGGTTCTTGGTCTCCACGACGTAGTCCAGCGGGGAGGGAAGGCCCTCGATGTGCGGCCAGTCGGAGCCGAACAGGACCCGGTCGGCCCCCATCCACTCGACCACCTTGTCGAGGTCGTCCTCCCAGAACGGGTTGATCCACACATGCTGGCGGAACACCTCGATGGGGTCGCCGCCGAACCAGCCGGGCGCCTTCTTCTCCAGCGAACGCAGCTTGCGGAACAGGTCGGGCAGGAACTCGGCGCCGTTCTCCACCGAGGCGATCCGCAGTTTGGGGAACCGACGGAACATGTTGTCGATGGTCATGGCCAGCAGGAAGTCGTGCACCGCGGCCTCGATGTGGAACATCTTGAGGGTGGGCTTGAAGCTGCCTTCGAAGTTGGCGGCGAAGCCGTCCTGGGCGTAGCCGTTGGAGGACACGCCGCCGTCGCCGGCGTGCACGACCAGGGGAATGCCCGACTCCTCGAGGCGGGCCCAGAAGCGGTCGTAGATCGGATCGAAGGGCGACTTGCGGCCGGTGACGGTGGTGGCAGCGGCGGGACGGGTCACCACGAGTCGGGCGCCCCGATCGATGGCCCACTCGAGTTCTTCGATGGCCCACTGCGGGTCGGCCAGGGTGAGGTACGGGGCGGTGTAGATGCGGTCCTGGTAGTTGAAGCCCCAGTCGTCATCGAGGTACCGGTTGAAGGCCCGGAACAGATGGCAGACCGCCTCGGGATCGTGCGAGAGGGGCTCCTCGTAGATCATCCCCAGCGTCGGGAAGAGGAAGCAGCCGGCCAGGCCCTGCTCGTCGAGACGGGCGATGCGGGCATCGCGGTTGCGGTACTCGGCCCGGATGGGCTCGTGATCTCGGATCAGGTCGAGCGGGTTCCTCCCGTCGGGGTTCCCTCGGAAGTACTCGTACATGCAGCCCGGCTTGGAGATGGGATCGAACGTGGCGTTGCGCACCGCATGGCTGACCCGGCCGCCGAGCACCATGTACTTGCGCCCGTCGATGGTGGCCCACCGCGCCACCCGTTCGCCCAGCGCCGGGTCGAGGTGGCGGGTGAAGGCGTCCTCGGCTTCGTAGTAGTGGTTGTCGCCGTCGAAGACCGGGTGGCCGAGTTCGTCCATGCCCACAGAGTAGAACGCGTTCTCGTTTTCTGTCACGGCTGACGAGGCGAGCTTGCGGCGACGTGGTCGGCGACGAGGCCGGCGATGCGATCGGGATCGCTGCGCAGGATCCAGTGCCCGCCCGGCACCTGGTGCACGGTGGCGCTCGGGGCGGCCGGGGCGGTGCAGGACGCCAGCCGGGGATCGACGAAGGGATCGTCGAGGGGCACGATCACCTGCACCGGCACCAGCACCGGGCGGTGTTCGGGTCGGGCCAGGCGGCCCAGCATGTTGGCGCGGTAGAGGTTCACCCCGGCGACGGCGTCGTCGAGTTGGTGGGCCGCCGGCCAACCGTCGCCCGTCTCCAGACCCATGCGGGCCAGCGCCCGCGGCCAGCGCCCCGCCAGCACCAACCGCCACGCCCCGGGGACCAGGCCCGGCACCTGCATGGCCATGATGTACCAACTGCGGGAGAACTGGCGCAGCCGCGCCCGCAGGGGTGCCGTGCGCATCCAGTGGGCGGCATTGGCCAGCGACGGACCCGAGATCGACGTGTACGACGCCACCCTGCCGGTGAGGGCCTCGTGGGCCACGGCGTGCCACCCGGCGATGGAACCCCAGTCGTGGGCGACCACGTGCGCCGGCCGGCCCGCCGCGGTGGCGTCGAGCACTGCGGCGAGGTCGAGGGCCAGGGTGTCGAGCCGATAGGCGGCCCTTTCGGAGGGCCGGCCGCTGGCCCCCGCCCCGCGTACGTCATAGGCCACCACGTGATGGCGGGCCGCCAAACGGCGGGCCACGGGGTTCCACACGGCGTGATCGTCGGGATAGCCGTGCACCAGCACGATGGTGGGTCCCGCGGTGGGATCACCCCACTCGTACACCGACAGACCGATGCCGCCGGCGCCGGCGATCATGCGGGTGCGGGGGTCGGGTCCGTCGGTCATGGGGTCACACTCTGACATCCCGGCGTGCGTCGGTCTGCCCCGCCGCCGGTAAGGTCCGCCGATGGAGTCGGTCACCTTCGAAGGCCACAACGGCGTGCATCTCGTGGGCGATGCCTACGGTCCGCCCGACGGTCAGCCCGTGGTGCTGCTGCACGGCGGCGGCCAGACTCGCCACGCCTGGCACGGTTCGGCCAAGGTGCTGGGCGAGGCCGGTTGGCGTTCCTACACCGTCGACCTGCGCGGCCACGGCGACAGTGACTGGGCCCCCGACGGCGATTACACCTTCGACGCCTTCGCGGCCGACATCCGAACCATTGCCCGTAGCCTGCCCCGGGCCCCGGCCCTGGTGGGGGCATCGCTGGGCGGCATCTCCTCGCTGGCCGCCATCGCCGAGGACCCCCACCCCGACGAGGTGGGCCGCGCCCTGGTGCTGGTGGACGTGGCGCCGCGCATCGAGGCCACCGGAGTCGCCCGAATCGGCGATTTCATGACACAGCACCTCGATGGATTCGCCTCGCTCGAAGAGGTG
>JANMIX010000246.1:0-2912 GCA_031376015.1 Acidimicrobiia bacterium
GGTCTACGACGCGGCGCACCCGCGGGCCGGGGTTCGTCCTGACGCGAACCCCGTCCGGTAACCTGACCGCCATGCCCATCGCGGACAACCTCGCCACCCTGCGCGCCACGCTGGAAGACGAGCGCCTCAATCTGGTGCGCCAACTAGAAGACCTCGGCATCGAGGCCGACGGCAGCATCCATGGCGAGTTCGATGAGGGACGCTCCGATTCCGGCGCCGTGGCCGCCGAGCAGGGTGAGATCCGGGCCATCGCGGCCACGCTCTCCGAGCAGCTGGCCGACGTGGAACGGGCCCTGGCCAAGATGGACGAAGGCGGCTTCGGCGTCTGCGAAGAGTGCGGCAACGAGATCGGCGGGCCCCGCCTCGAGGCCATGCCCGCGACACGGTTCTGCATCGATCACGCGGGATGACCGCGGGTCATCACGGACCACGGGTTCGGTGACCGGCCCCCGTTACGCCCTGCACCTGGTCCGTCGGTTCCTGGGCGCGCTCCGCCCCGGTGGGCCGCCTCCTGCGGAGGAAGAGTGGGCCCGATCCAACCTCAAGGCCGGCGAGGTCGAACTGTGGAACCGCATGCCCGGCGCCGACCGCCGCCATGCCGCGGTGGTCGCCCGTCGGGTCGAGCACGCCCTGGGCGACCTGGCGAGCCCGCCGGTGCTGGCCGCCGCGCTCCTGCATGACGTCGGCAAGATCGAGTCGGGCCTGGGCGCCTACGGGCGGGTGGTGGCCACCCTGTCGGGTCTGGCCGTGGGACGCGAGCACGCCACGGAATGGAGCCGCCGGCGCGGGTTCACCCGACGGGTCGGCCTGTACCTCCGGCATCCCGACCTGGGGGCCGACCGCCTGGCCATGGCCGGCAGCGACCCGCTCACCGTCGCCTGGACCCGCGAGCACCACCTCCCCGCAGACCGCTGGACGGTGCCGGCGCCGCTCGCACAGGCTCTCAAAGCGGCCGACGACGACTAGCGCGAGACCCTGCGCCGGGCCCTCGGGGCAGGTGTGTCAGTGGGGGAGGAGACCGAGCGCTTCTCGCGCCCGCGCCAGGGTGGCCGCCGCCGTCACCTGGGCCTTCTCGGCTCCGAGGGACAGCGATTTGACCACCGTGGCGGGGTCGGCGGACAGTTCACGGAATCGCTGCTGCACCGGCTCGAGGAGTGCCACCAACGCCTCGGCGCAGTCAGCCTTGAGCGGTCCGTACTGCTGGTAGCGGGCCGCCACCACGTCGGGTCGCTCACGGGTGCAGGCAGCCAGGATCGACAGCAGGTTGGCCACCCCCGGCTTGGCGTCGGGGTCATACCGCACCTCGCCGTCGGCGTCGGTCACGGCTCGCTTGACCTTGCGGGTCAGCACCTCCGGTGGGTCGAGCACCCCGATGGTGCCCTGGGGCGAGTCGAGGGACTTGGACATCTTGTTGCTCGGGGTCTGCAGGTCCATGACCCGGGCCGCCACGGGGGGGATGGTGTGGGCCGGCACCACGAAGACCGAGCCGTAGCGATGGTTGAAGCGTTCGGCCACGTCACGGGCCAGCTCGATGTGCTGGCGCTGATCGTCGCCCACGGGCACTTCCTCGGTGTCGTACAGGAGTATGTCGGCCGCCTGCAGGGCCGGGTAGGTGAACAGGCCCGCGGAGATGAACTGGGCCCGATCGCCCTTCTCCTTGAACTGGGTCATGCGGGACAGCTCACCGAAGGACGCCGTGCACTCCATGATCCAGGCCAGCTCTGCGTGCTCGTGCACGTGGCTTTGCACGAACAGCGTGCACGCCTCGGGTTCGAGCCCGGCGGCAAGCAGCAGGGTGGCGAGCTCCAGGGTCTTGGTCCGCAGCTCGACGGGGTCCTTGGGGATCGTCAGGGCGTGCAGGTCGACGATGCAGAACAGGGCATCGTTGTGGTGCTGGTCCTCGACCCACCGGCGCACCGCGCCCAGGTAGTTGCCGAGATGAACCCCACCGGTCGGCTGGATGCCGGAGAACACACGCGCCATGCAGCGAGCGTAAGGGGTGGGGGCCGGACCGGTGAACGCCAATTACTGCGAGCGCCGGCGGGGCAGTGGCCGGCCTCAGCCGGCGAGAATCTGGTCGAGCACGGCGCGGGTCTCCGCGGGGAGCCGCGAGAAGCTGCACCGGGCGATGTGACCGAGGCCGGTGTCGATCGCCGCCGCCAGCGCCACGGCTCGGAACTCCACCTGGCCTTCGGGGAGCCAGCAGTGCAACTCGACGATGTCGCCCGCCTCCATGTCGAAGGAGACGTCGATGCGCGCGCCGCCCTTGCTCACGTCCACGAGCCGGGCGGGCTGGGGTTCGCGCACGGCGAAACCGGTGAGGGAGGCGACGGCGGGGGCATTGACCACCCGTCGCTCGCAACGCCGGCGTTCGGGCAAGGTCTCGGGTTGGAGCGTCACGGAGCCATCCTTTCCCACTTCGTTCAGCTGTGCCGGCAACCAGGGCCGGCCTGGGGCACTTCCGGACACCATGACCGGTTCGCCCGGCGCCGGGACGGGGCTGAGAGGGTCGGTCAGTACGAAGCGTAAGAGTCGGTCGCTGACCTCCGTGGCGGTCGCCGGTGCGGAAGGGAAGTCGACCGGATCCGAGTGGACCCAATGCAGGAGCACACCCTGGCCGACCTTGGGGAGGCGGCCATCGATGCCCGTGGTGGCGCGGGCATTCTCCGGATTCATCACCGTTCCCATCGGCACGGAGCGTGGCATGTTGAGGCGACGGGGCCACGCCCCGGCAGGGGTCACAAGAATCCGGCCGCCGGTTCCCGGGCCGGGCCGGCCCCGGTGACGGTGGATGTGCAAATGACAGCCGTGCAACTTCTATGCTGTCGGAGTGCCGTACGAGGTGAAGACACCGGTCTTCGAGGGTCCTTTCGATCTTCTCCTGCATCTGATCCTGCGCGAGCAGGTCGAGC
>JANMIX010000441.1:0-1780 GCA_031376015.1 Acidimicrobiia bacterium
ACCTCGACGTGAACCTGGCCACGGTCAACACCCTGGTGCTGCTGGCGAGCTCGCGGTTTGTGGCCCAGGCCCTCCACGCCGCCCGCGCCGACGATCACGAACGGGCCAGCCGGCTGGTCGTGTTCGCCGGGCTCTGCGGCGTCGTCTTCACCCTCATCAAGTCCTACGAGTGGTACCGCGAGATCAGCCACGGCTTCACGCTGCCGAGCAACGAGTTCTTCATGTTCTACTTCTCGCTCACCGCCGTGCACCTGTTCCATGTGGTCGTCGGCCTGGTGGTTCTCGGTGGCGTGGTGCGCGAGCTGCGCAACCCGAACCTGCGCCGGCCCGCCATGATCGAGTCGGGTTTCCTCTACTGGCACATGGTCGACCTCGTGTGGGTCGTCATGTTCGCGTTGCTGTACCTGACCCGGTGACGATCATGCGACGCCTCAGCACCGAATCCCGCATCAACTACCTGTGGCTCGCCCTCAGCGGTCTCACCGTTCTCGCCTGGGGTGTGTCCAAGGTGGTGGGCGACGGCCGTGCCGAGGCGAACAACTTCGAGACCATCGCGGTGCTCGCCATCGCCGGCGTCAAGGGCCGGCTCATCCTCACTGAGTACATGGAGGTGCGCACCGCACCGCGCCGGTTGCGCTGGATCACCGACGCATGGCTCGGCGGCCTGCTCGTGACCCTTCTCGCCGTGTACTTCTACGGCTGATTCACCTCGAACTCACATGGGAGTGAAGAGGATGTGCCGGGTGATGCGGAGAAGCTCGTCACGCAGGACGTCGTCGTCGAGGTCGATCACGAGTGGATAGGCCACGGTGCCCAAGGCAGCGGAGAGCACCGGCGCACGTAGCTGCGAGTCGGCATTGACGTCGCCGCCCATGAGCACGGCGAAGAGGCGAGCCCACATGCCCATCGAGGGCGGGTACTCGGCGAGAAGGCGGAACAGCACGGGTTCGGACTGAAGGGTGCTCAGCGACCGGCGGTTGGCGACGACGAGGTCGATGAGTGAAGCCAGCAGTTCCTCGCGCCGTTGAAGCCCCGGCTCGGCGGCCTCTGCCCGCTCCAGCAACTCCTCGACCGGTTGCAACTGCACTTCGAGCGCGGCGAGCACGATCGCTTCCTTGGTGAGGAACTGGTGATACACCGCCGCCTTCGTGATGCCGAGCTCGTCGGCGATCATCTGCAGCGATGTCCCGCCCACACCGTGCTCGGCGAAGAGGCGGTACGCGACGTCGATGGTGCGACGCTTCGAAGGGCTGTACTTCGCCGCCAGCTCCCGCAAGGTGGCGGTCGAGGTGGCACTCACGTGCGGATCCTAGCGCGGCTAGCCGATCGGCTAGCCGCCGGCGAGGGGCCGGCCGCGTCGTACGACGAGCCGGTCACGCTCAGTCCAACGGCCGCCAGTTGGGCTCGCGCTTCTCGGCGAATGCGCGCGGACCCTCCTCCTGATCGGGGTGGCCCCACATCGACACCAGTTCCTGCGCACCCGCCTTGCAAGCGTCGGTGAGGCCCAACTCGAGGGCACCCCACAGGGCCCGCTTGGTGGCCGCCATGGCCGCCGGCGAGTTGCGGGCGATCGTCTCGGCCAGTTCCTGCGCGGCATCGCGCAGCCGTTCGGGCGGATCCACAATCTGGCTGATCATTCCCAACTCATAGGCCCGGGCCGCACCCATGCGTTCGAACCGACCGGTGAGCGCCATGCGCATCACGGCCTCGAAGGGCATCTTGCGCAGCAGGCCGATGGCCTCGATGGCGACGACCTGACCGATCGAGACGTGCGGATCGA
>JANMIX010000261.1:0-2317 GCA_031376015.1 Acidimicrobiia bacterium
CCGCCAGCTCGAGATCGAGAAGGTGGCGCTGGCCAAGGAGACCGACGATGCCTCCGCTGAGCGGCTCGACGCCATCGAGCGCGAACTGGCCGAGCTCACGGAGCGCAAGGCCGCCATGGTGGCCCAGTGGGAGTCCGAGAAGGAGGCCATCGCCACCATCCGTGACCTCAAGGAACACCTGGAGACCAACCGCAACGAGCTCGAGCGCGAGCCCGACCTCGAGAAGGCGGCCCAGATCCGCTACGGCGTCATCCCCGACCTGGAACGCCAGATCGACGCCGCCACCAAGCGCTTGGCCGAGTTGCAGGCCGACACCCAGATGCTGAAGGAGGAGGTCGACGAGGAGGACATCGCCGAGGTAGTGAGCAAGTGGACCGGCGTACCCGTCAGCCGCCTGGTGCAGGGCGAATTGCAGAAGTTGCTGCACCTGGAGGAGCACCTGCACGAGCGTGTGGTGGGCCAGGACGAGGCCGTCAATGCCGTCGCCAACGCCATCCGCCGCAGCCGCACCGGCCTGTCCGATCCGGGACGGCCGATCGGTTCGTTCCTCTTCCTCGGCCCCACCGGCGTGGGCAAGACCGAACTGGCACGCGCCCTGGCCGACTTCCTCTTCGACGACGAGCGGGCCATGGTCCGCATCGACATGGGCGAGTACCAGGAGAAGCACACCGTGTCGCGCCTGATCGGCGCACCTCCGGGCTACGTGGGCTACGACGAGGGCGGTCAGCTCACCGAAGCGGTCCGCCGCCGGCCGTACTCGGTGGTGCTGCTCGACGAGGTGGAAAAGGCACACCCCGAGGTGTTCAACGTGCTGTTGCAGTTGCTCGACGACGGCCGCCTGACCGACGGCCAGGGTCGCACGGTCGACTTCACCAACGTGGTGCTGATCATGACCTCGAACCTGGCGGGCGAGCCCAAGGACTACTTCCGGCCCGAGTTCGTGAATCGCATCGATGACATTGTCCGGTTCCGCGCCCTCACCGAGGCGGACCTCGACCACATCGTCGAGATCCAACTGGCGCACCTGCGTGACCGGCTGGTCGCCAGGCGGATTCAGCTGGAGGTGACCCCGGAAGCCACCGCGTTGCTGGCCCGTTTGGGATTCGATCCGACCTACGGTGCACGGCCGCTCAAGCGGGTGATTCAGCGCGAACTGGGCGATCGGCTGGCGAGAGCCCTGCTCGACGGGCAGGTGAGCGACGGCGACACGGTGACCGTGGAGATCGACACTTCGGGAGAGATTGCCCTACACGGCGAAAACGGCTGAGTCGTAGGGCCCACCAACTTGGTCGTACGACTCATTGTGGACATCTCCAATCAACCGGTACTCTCCTGGTGGGGAAAGCGTTGATCCGTCTGGTGTGATTGGTCGCTTAGGCCAGACGGGGAGTGAGAGCGAAACCGGCCCCGACCGGACTAGTACCGGTTGGCCGGCGGGCATGGATGCCGCAGACCAACAGCCACATCCGACTCCCACGCAAAAAGAAGGAGCACCGATGGACTCGTTCCAACGGATCCGAACCGCCCGCCGACGAAACAACCGCCGTGCTCTCAACATGCTCGGCGCCGCCATGCTGCTGCTCGCGGGCATCGTCGGTGTGACCGGCACGTCCGCCAGTGCCGCCGCGGTTGATCTCAACAAGCCGATCACTGACTACGCGAACTACCCGAACTTCACGCCCCCCATCATCCCTGCCGGCTGCACCAAGCAGGGTGCCCAGGTGGTCACCGGGTCGATGTTCTCGCTGAACGGCGGCACCCCGATCCCCTCCGTCGCCAACCTGAACCCGAAGCCGGGCGACACCATCACCTGGACCTGGACCGGCTACGCCGCGGGGTGTGCCGACACCCAGGTGTCCCTGAGCGTCAAGAATTCGCCTACTCCCGTCTTCGATCCTGAGGTCGATCAGGCGCTGCTGGACGTGCCCGGTAAGTACTGGGTGACCTGCGGTGGCGGTGCGTCGCAGGCATGCACGAACACGCTGTCGATCACCATGCCGGACACCGACACCTCCTGCGCCTGGCAGATCGATGCCGTGCTCGGCCCGCCCCTGGCAGTGATCGGTCCCCACGGCAGCTACTACAGCGCGGCGACCCGCCTCGCCCATGGCAAGCCCGGCGGCCCCTACATGCTCGTGTCGGCCAAGAACGGTGGGTACCCGGCCTGTGAGGTGACGACCACCACGACGGTGCCGGAGACCACCACGACGGTGCCGGAGACCACCACGACGGTGCCGGAGACCACCACGACGGTGCCGGAGACCACCACGACCGTGCCGGAGACGACCACGACGGTGCCGGCCCCCACCACGACGGT
>JANMIX010000262.1:0-5241 GCA_031376015.1 Acidimicrobiia bacterium
CGCCGCCCAACCGGGCCACGGTGTCGCCCCCGCGCACGCACGTCCGCAGCCGGGTGGCGATCTCGCGCAGGAAGGCATCGCCGTGGCGGTGCCCGAGGGTGTCGTTCACCACCTTGAACTCGTCGAGGTCGATGAACACCACCGACACGGTGTCACCGGTGCGTGCCACTCGGGCCACGCTCACATCCAACCGGTCACAGAACAGCGCACGGTTGGCCAGGCCGGTGAGCGGATCGTGGAACGCCTGATGAGCCAGTTGCTCCTCGAGGATCTTGCGGGCAGTGACGTCACGGGTGGTCAGCAGGAAGCCCTCGTGCACTCCGTTGGAGAACACCTTGGAGGCGACGGTCTCTGAGTGCCGCCAACTCCCGTCGGCATGGCGGACCCGCACCTCGACGATCTGGCCCGGCCCCTCGCGCCCGGTGGAGGCCTCGAGCGCTTCGGCCACCTGCGAGATGTCCTCGGGATGCACGAGGCTGAACAGGTTCACGCCCAGTAGTTCCTCGGGCTCGAATCCCAGCACCGTCGCCACCGAGGGGCTCAGGTAGAGGCCATTGCCCTCGGTGTCGACCATGGCGATCACGTCGGAGACGTTGGAGATCAGGTTGCGGAACCGCTCCTCGCTGTCGGCCAGTTCCTTGGTGCGGGCCCGCACCTTGTCCTCGAGGCCGTAGGCGAGGATGTGGTTCTCGCGCAGCGTCAGAACCTGGCGCACGCACACGAAACCCACCGCCACCACCCCGTCGAGGAGCAGGAAGCCCTGCAAACCCTCGCCGATCAGTGCGAAGCGACCGGCCAGCACCAGCGCCAGCAGGAACGGGATGTAGGGGACCAGGTTGCGTTCGCCGCTGCCGATGAGCCTGGGCATCTCGGGGGCGGGCGCCAGCGCCGCCATGGCGATCATGCCGAAGCCGAGCACCCAACCCAGGTTGCAGAGGGTGGTCGCCGTCGTGGCGTCGGACTGACTCAGGAGCGCGAAACCGCTGTCGGCGACGGCGATGCTCAACAGGCCGAAGGAGATCCAGCCCAGGGCGATGCGCTCGCCGATCCGGCCCCGGCCGCCGGCGATGAGCACCACCGAGATGGCCACCAGATCACCGACGGGATAGGCGATCGCGATGGTCTTTTCGAGGAAGGCGCCGTCGGTATGGAACATGCCCTCGAGCAGAACGGCCCAGCTCACGAACAGGGCGCTGGAGCCCACGATGCAGGCGTCCACCAGCGAGCGAAGCCGTGATGTCCAGCCGACGGGCCCGTCGAAGATGCTCAGCACGGCGGCGATGGCCAGCGGGGTCGAGAGCAGGAAGAACACGTCGGGTGCGCCCGGGAACGGGATGGCCTTGTGCAGCACGGTCTCATACACGGTCGCCACCGCCTGGCCCACCATCCAGGAAAGGCAGGACAGGCCCAGCAGCCGCCAGAACCGCTTCCGTGAGGCGTCACGGGTGAAGGAACGGGCCAGACAGGCGGCAGCCGCACCGGCAGCAGCGATCACCTCACCGATGTCGTCGGCGGCGGTGACCACCGCGTCGCCTCCCCAACCGGTGACCATCCACAGGCCGAGCAGTGCCGTGTAGCCGACCAGGATCCACCGGGCACGACGGTAGAAGCCGTCGTTGAACCACCAGTGCTGCGCCGAGCCCTGCTCAGTGTGGTTGTCCACCTCGGTCACTTCCGTGTTGTCCAGCCCGCGTCCTGCGTTACCTTGCGCCTCCTTTTCGGCGTCACCGATGGCCTGGTTGAGGACATGCCGATCATGCCGGCTGACAAAGCAGGGCAAAGCCCTCGATCAGGAAGGCCGGGACGCCTCCAACCGCACGACAACCGACTTCGAGGCCGGCGTATTGCTCTCCGCCGCCGTCGCATCCAGGGGGACGAGCACGTTCGTCTCCGGGAAATACGCGGCGGCGCAACCCCGGGCGATGGGGTACCCGACCACCCGGAAGCCCGGCGCCCGACGCTCGCCGCTGGAGTGCTCGCTCACCAGATCGACCAGGGCTCCCTCCGCCACCGACAGGTCGCGGAGATCCTCCGGGTGCACGAACACCACCCGCCGGCCACCACGTACGCCGCGATAGCGGTCATCGAGGCCGTAGATCGTGGTGTTGAACTGGTCGTGGGATCGGATGGTCTGCAGCAGCAGACGGCCTGCCGGTACGGCGACCGCCTCCCAGGGGTTGACGCTCAGGTGCGCCCGGCTGTCGGGGGTGGCGAAGCGACGCTCATCCCGGGGGAGGTTGGGCAGGGCAAAACCGCCCGGACGGGCAATGCGCTCCTCGAACGCCTCGAAGCCGGGGATCACCGCGCTGATATGGGCGCGAATGCGGCGGTAGTCACCGGCCAGGCCCTCCCAGTCAGTCGGATCGTCGGCCCCCAGGGTGGCCCGGGCCAGGCCGGCAACGATGGCCACCTCGCTGCGCAGACGCGACGAGGCCGGCGCCAACCGGCCCCGCGAGGAGTGCACCATCCCCATCGAGTCCTCCACGCTCACCACCTGGGCGCCTCCGGCCTGCACGTCCAACTCGGTGCGGCCCAACGCCGGCAGGATCAATGCCCGTGTGCCGGTGACCACGTGCGACCGGTTCAACTTGGTCGACACCTGCACGGTGAGCCGGCATCGGGCCATCGCCGCCTCCGTTACCGCCGAGTCGGGAGCGGCGCGCACGAAGTTGCCACCCAGGGCCGTGAAGACACCGACCCGGCCCTCGGCCATCGCCCGGATCGCGTCCACCGTGTCGTAGCCGTGGTGGCGGGGCGGTGCGAAACCGAACTCGGCACCGAGGGCATCGAGGAATGCTCCGAACGGCTTCTCCACGATGCCCATGGTCCGGTCACCCTGCACGTTGGAGTGGCCCCGCACCGGGCACAGCCCGGCGCCCGGCCGGCCGATGTTGCCAGTGAGCAGGCACAGGTTCACGATCTCGCGGATCGTGGCCACCGAGTTGCGGTGCTGGGTGAGACCCATGGCCCAGCACACGATCATCGATCGTGCGCCCTTCACGGCGTCGACGAGCAGGTCGACCTGCTCGGCCTCGAGACCAGTGGCGGCCAAGAGCGCCTCGGGATCCACTGCACCCAGATGCGCCCGCAACTCGGCCTCACCGGTGACCGATCCGGAGAGAAAGGCACGGTCCAACACCGCCTCGCCCGCCGCGTCGGCTTCGAGCAGGTGCCGGTTCACCAGTTGGAACAGGGCGAGGTCCGCGTTGACCCGGATGGGGAGGTGGTGCGTCGCCAGGTCGGTGCCACGGCCCACCAGTCCCCGCACGCGTTGCGGGTTGCGGAACCGGCCCAGGCCCGCCTCGCGTAGCGGGTTGATGCCGATGATGGTGGCGCCGCGGTCGCGGGCCCGCTCCAGAGTGGTGAGCATGCGGGGGTGGTTGGTGCCCGGATTCTGGCCGACCACCAACACCAGATCGGTGTGGTCGAAGTCGGCCAGGGTCACGGTGCCCTTGCCGATGCCGATGGTGGTGCCCAACGCCACCCCGCTCGATTCGTGGCACATGTTGGAGCAGTCGGGAAGGTTGTTGGTCCCGAACCGGCGTACGAACAGTTGGTAGAGGAAGGCCGCCTCATTGCTGGTGCGCCCCGAGGTGTAGAAGATCGCCTCGTCGGGCGACGCGAGCGCCTGCAGTCCCTGGGCGATGATGCCGAAGGCGTCCTCCCAGGTGATGGGCCGGTAGTGCGTCGCCCCCTCGTCGAGGTACATGGGCTCGCACAGGCGCCCCTGCTGGCCCAACCAGTAGTCCGAGCGCTGCGCCAAGAGGGCCAACGGGTGCTCGGCGAAGAAGGCACGGTCGAGGTGTCGCTGCGTCGCCTCCTCGGCCACCGCCTTCACCCCGTTCTCGCAGAACTCGGCGTGGGAGCGCTCCTCGGTTTCGGGCCAGGCGCAGCCGGGACAGTCGAACCCGCCGGCCTGGTTGACGCGCCACAAGGTGCGGACCGTGCGCGATACCCCCATCTGGGCCACGCCCATCCCCAGAGACGTGACCACCGCCCGCACACCGGCCGCCCCGCTGGCCGGGGCGCCCAGCTCGAGACCCTCCTCGCCGGGATCCGACGGCGGTGCCGGGGTGCTCACCGCCGGGCCCTCGCCACGAACCAGTCCAGCGCGGTCGGGTCGGCCAGGCTGCCGGTGCTGGCCGCCACGGCCGGATCCACACCCGCCAGGATTCGCTTCACCGGCACCTCCAGCTTCTTGCCCGACAGGGTCCGGGGCACCACGGGAACCACCTCGATCTCATCGGGCACATGTCGGGGTGACAGATCCCGGCGCAGCGCACCGATGAGCGCAGCCCGTAGGCGGTCGTCGAGCACCGCCCCCGGCGCCAGGGAGACGAACAGAGCCAGATGGTCCTCGCCAGCGGTGTCCTCGTGGACGACCAGGCTGTCGGTGATCTCGGCGAAGCTCTCCACCACGGCGTAGAAGTCGGCGGTTCCCAGGCGTACCCCGCCCCGATTCAATGTGGCGTCGGAGCGACCGCTGATGACGCAGGCGTCGTCGTCGGTGAAGCGGATCCAGTCACCGTGACGCCACACCCCCGGATAGTCCCCGAAGTAGGCGTTCCGGTAGCGGGTTCCGTCGGCGTCGCCCCAGAACCCCACCGGCATCGAGGGCATCGGTGCGGTTACCACCAACTCCCCCACTTCGCCGGCGGGCACCGGGTGACCGGCCGGATCGAAGGCGGCCACGGCGCAGCCCAACAGCGCCCCGGTGATCTCGCCCGCCCGGACCGGCTCGAGGGGGTTCATCCCCACGAACGCGGTGCACACATCGGTGCCACCCGAGATGGAGTTGACCTGCACGGAGGGCCCACACACCTCATGCACCCAGGCGAACCCTTCGGCCGGCAGTGGTGCGCCGGTGCTGCCGACCTGGCGGAGTCGATCGCCGCGGGCGGGCACCAACCCCGCCTTCCGGCAGGCCATGAGGAACGGCGCCGACACGCCGAACACGTCGCAGCCGCTCTCGGCCGCCATGGTCCAGAGGGTGCCGAGGTCGGGGTGGCCCGGGTCCCCGTCGAAGAGCACGATGGACGCGCCTGCGCACAGCCCCGACACCAGGTAGTTCCACATCATCCAGCCGGTAGTGGTGAACCAGCAGAACCGCCGGCCCGGGCCGAGATCGTGATGAAGGGTCAAGGTCTTGAGGTGCTCCACGGTGATCCCACCGTGGCCGTGCACGATGGCCTTGGGCAGGCCGGTGGTGCCCGAGCTGAACAGCACGTAGAGCGGGTGGGT
>JANMIX010000269.1:0-2371 GCA_031376015.1 Acidimicrobiia bacterium
CCCACCACCTTCCCCCAAAACCGCCCCCCCGCCGCCCGCGGGGCCGCCCAACCCACCCCCCCGCCCCGCGGCGATCGTGTGCCGCTCTTGGTGTGCGCGATCAGTCCGTGCGGACTTCGTGCACGTCGTGGACGTCACGACGCACCGAAAGCATCGAGGGGAGTGCTGCGGCCACCACGCAGGCCAGGCCCGAAAGGAGGAAGAGCCATGCCGTGCTGTTGCCGAAGCCGAGGTCCTGGTGGACCTGCGCCGAAGTGGCCAGGCCCATGACGCCGCCGACGAAAAGCAGCACGCCGAAGAAGCCGACACCGGAGCGATCGGCGGCCGAGTAGGCGCTCACCAGGATGAGCAGGCCGATGATCAACTCGACGATGCCGACCCCGGCGCTCTGGGTGATACCCAGCACCTTGTCCAGCGGGATGTTCAGCGTGCCGTCGATTCCGCCCTGCACGATGGCGATGGCGCCGATGCCGGCAAGGACGATGCCGACCAAGCTGGCCAGCGCTCGGCCGGGGCTGAGCCAATTACGGCGTTCGTTGACCTCGACGACCCGATCTCCAACGCGTTCCTCGACATGGCTGTACGGCATGGTTCCTCCTTGTTGCGGCACCTCGTGGGGGCTCGCGTTATGGGCGACATCCGGTCTGTACCCCAGATGACCTCATGCCAGACCCGAGCCGGGATCCGGGCCGATCGTGTGGAGGCGAGGCGTGCCGTAGCGAAGGCGGCCTGGGCGCCCTACCGTGCCGGGAGTGGCCGAGGACAACGACGTCGATGCCCGGCTCCTGGACCTGATCGGCGAACACGAGGCCGAGCAGGTCGTGATGACCGCCGATCCCGACACCGGCTTACGGGCCATCGTGGCCATCCACTCCACCGTGCTCGGTCCCAGCCTGGGCGGCACCCGTTTCCGTCCCTACTCCTCGGAGTACGACGCCGTGTGCGACGTACTGCGTCTGGCGCGGGGCATGACCGCCAAGCACGCGGTGTGCGGCAACGATCTGGGGGGCGGCAAGGCAGTGATCATCGGCGACCCCCGAGCTCTGCGTTCGGAGGACTTCCTGCGTGCCTATGGCCGCTTCGTCGACCGTCTCGGCGGCCGCTACCTCACCGCCGAGGATGTGGGAACCACCCAGGCCGACATGGACTTCCTGTCGACGGTGACCCCCTACGTGACCGGTACCAGCGAGACTCTCGGTGGTTCCGGTGACCCCTCACCGGCCACCGCGGTGGGGGTCTTGCACTCCATGCACGCCGTGGCCGAGCGCCTCTGGGGCGACCCTTCACTCGAGGGTCGGGCCGTGGTGGTCAGCGGCGTTGGCAAGGTGGGATCGGACGTCGTGCGGCACCTGTGTGCCGAGCGCGCGGCGGTGTCGATGGCCGACGTGCGTTCCGACGTAGTGGGCGCATTGGCGGACTCCACCGGCGCCACGATCGTCGACCCCGCCATCGCCCACTCGGTGGCGTGTGACATCTTCAGCCCCTGTGCGCTGGGTGCGGTGCTCTCGGCCCGGTCCATCCCGGAGCTGCGCTGCCAGGCGGTGTGCGGCAGCGCCAACAACCAACTGGACACCGACGAGGATGCCGAACGCCTCGCCGGGCGTGGGGTGCTCTACGCACCCGACTACATCGTGAACGCCGGTGGGGTGCTCAACATCGCCGAGGAACTGGGTGCCGATGGGTACCACCACGATCGTGCGTGGGCCCGGTTGGCCACCATCCACGACACCTTGCTGCGGGTCTTCGCCCGGGCCGACGCCGATGGCACGCATCCCGCGGCGGCCGCCGACGCACTCGTGCGCGAGCGTCTCGTCGCAGCCCGCACGGCACCCACTGGAGCAGCGGCCGGAGCCTCCACCACCTCGACCTGACCCCGTACCACCCGGTGGGAGTCGGGCACTGACGCAGCGGGTGCCAAGCTGCAGAGGTGCGCATCGAGTACGCGGTCACGCCTGCGGAGCTCAGCCGGTTACGCGTCTGAGCGCGGCGCGGGCGCGGCCCCCGTCAGCCCGGAAGTGGCGAAGCGGTCGAGCAGGAGCTGGGCGATCCGCTCGGGGTGTTGCACGTGCACGGCGTGGTCAGCCTCGATCGTGTGCAGCCGAGCGTCGTGCAGGCGTGCCGCAGCGCGGGTCACGGTGTCACGCACCACGGCGTCGCTCTTGCCTCCGGTCGCCGCGATCACCAGCGCCGGCACCCGGAGGTTGCGGAGCAGCGGACCCGGACGGTGCTGCCACAGGTCATACATGGCCACGCGATGTTGCGGTCCCCGCGCCCCGCGCGGCGCGCTCGCCACCCAGCAGTCGGTGAAGGTGGGGAAGGCGCGCGACAAGGTGTACCAGCCGCCGTCCACCAAGCCGACGCCCACGACGGC
>JANMIX010000336.1:0-1628 GCA_031376015.1 Acidimicrobiia bacterium
CCAGTCCCGCGCAAGCCGGGCCCACAGCTCGCAGCATCCGTGATGCGGAGGCCGACGGCATCCGGGCGGTCGGCCTCGCGTACCTACCCACATATTGTGAACACGTCGCGTGCGGCAAGGTGGTTGGCGATGCGGTGCCGGCCGTGACCACTCCGAGGCCTGCGACAGTGCTGGTCGACGCTCGTCATGGCTTCGCCCATGCAGCGTTCGAATTAGGCCGCGCGCCGCTGGCGGATGCCACCAGAACCTGCGGGATCGGCATCCTCAGCATCTCCCACTCCTACTCGGCAGGGGTACTCGGCTGGTTCGTCGAGCGCCTCGCCGAGGACGGACTGGTCAGCGTGATGTTCGCCAACTCCTCGGCGACGATGGCGCCTGCCGGTGGTGCGGTTCCCTTCTTCGGCACCAACCCGATCGCCTGGGCGGCCCCGCGGGAGAACCGGGCGCCGGTCGTGGCCGACTTCTCCTCGTCGGCAGTCGCCTGGGTCAAAGTCAACGAGGCCGCGCAAGCCGGGACGGACATTCCCCTTGGGTGGGCGCTCGACGCGGCCGGTCATCCGACAACGGACGCGGTCGCCGCCTTGGCGGGCTCGATGGCCCCGGCTGCGGGTCACAAGGGCTCGGCGCTGGCACTGCTGGTCGACATCATGGGAGGCGGTGTGACCGGGTCGAGTTTCTCGTTCGAGGCAAGCGGCTTCGGCGGTAACGAGGGTGGTCCACCCGATGTCGGGCAGGTGATCCTGGCGATCGATCCGGGAGCGACGATGGGCGAGGGGTTCGTCACCCGACTGGAGATCGAGTTGGCTGCGATGACGGCACAACCAGGGGTTCGACTGCCTGGTGACCGGCGGCTCGCCAACCGTCAGCGCGCTCGGGGCAACGGTGTCGAGGTTCCTGCCGATCTGTTGGCAGTCCTCGAGCGCTGGGCCAACCGCGCCTGAACGCTCGACCCTAAACGAGTGTTTCGCGCCACCCCGGGCGGGCTGGAAACACTCGTTCGCAGGCGGCCTGGAGGGCTTGTTGACGTATCACCAAAGTACCCGGTATTGTAGACGTGTCATCAAAGTTGGTTCTCTTAGCAGGAGGTCATCACCATGCCGGCCATCACTGTCGACGACACACTCGTTCTCCCCCGCATCCCGGTGCCCGACCCGGCAGTGTCCAGGCCGCGGCCGGTGGCCCGGGTCGTCACAGCGCACCGCCAGACCGAGGGGGCCGGCTTCATCATCCGTCGGCCCTTTCCCGGCGAGCTGTCGATGGCCGAGGCCGACCCGTTCCTGCTGCTCGACCATCTGGGTCCGCAGATCAACGCCCCGGGCGAGGCGAAGGGCGCACCCTGGCACCCGCACCGCGGCTTTGAAACCGTGAGCTACATCCTCGACGGCGAGATCGCGCACCACGACACCAACGGCGGCGGTGGCGTGATCGGCGAGGGCGACACCCAGTGGATGACCGCGGGCGGTGGCATCCTGCACGACGAGCTGCCGACCGAGCGGGTGTACCGCGCCGGCGGTGCCACGCATGCCGTCCAGCTGTGGGTCAACCTCCCCGCCGCGCTCAAGATGACACCGCCCCGCTACCAATCGATCACCGGCGACGCCCTTCGACTGCTCACCTCCGACGACGGC
>JANMIX010000398.1:0-2833 GCA_031376015.1 Acidimicrobiia bacterium
GCCGTCGTAGCCGGCATCGAGCAGCGCCCCGATGAGGCGGGGAAGTGGGATGTCGCCATCGCCGGGCACCAAACGGTGCGGGGTCGACGTGGTGCCCTCGGCCAGGTCCGCCACCTGCACGAGCGCGATGCGTCCCGAGGCGACACCCCGGGCCAGGGTGGCGGCGATCTCGCGTTCGGCGAAACACGCGGTCAGCTCGACGCACACACCCACGTCCAGTCGCTCGGCCACCTCGAGCGTGTCGCGCAGGGTGTGCAGGAAGCTCACGTCGGTTCGTAACCCGTTGGTGTGCTCGAGCACGAGACGGACCCCGTCGGGCGCAGCTTCCAGCACCGGACCCAACGCCGTGGCCAGCGCACTGGCGGCCTCCTCCCAGTCCAGCGCCCCGGCCGGACCCGTCGTGGTCACCGCCAGGGGTGCCCCCAGTTGTTCGGCCACCTCGAGGGCCCACCGCAGCTTCGCCTGCTGCTCGGGCCACTGCGGGGGCGCGTCGAGGCGCAGCGGACCGGTGCCGATCACGTCGGCGAAGGCCAGTCCCGACGCCCCCAGCAGCCCGACGCCGTTGCCGATGTCGCCGCCCAGCTTGCGCAGCGCGGCGCCCACGGTCTGCACCCCCAACCGTTGGTAGAGGGCCACCTCGTCGACCAGTGGCAATCCCCAGGTGGAGATGCCGCTCACGCTGATGCGATCGTGCACCACCTCAGCGGGGCGTTCGGAATGCGGTCATGGACCCAATACTGACACCTGTGTCACAGTTGTAGGCATGTTGCAGGAGTTCGTGGGGACATTCGTCGGCCGTTGGTACGTGACCATCTTCGGTGCGACCTTCATGGTGTGCGCGGTGCGGCAGTTGGGGTGGCGCAAGACGCTGACCTATCTGGTGGTGGCCGTGACCATCGGCGGCCTGGCCGAGAACGGGTCGGTGCACCTGGGCATCCCCTACACGCGGTACGCCTTCAACGACGCGCTTCGGGGCAAGGAGTTGTTCCTGGGTGACGTGCCGCTCATGGTGCCGCTGTCGTACACCTTCATGGCCTACTTCGCCTTTGCCGCCGGCCGCCTGCTGGCCTCGGGCCCGTTCCGCACCCGCGCCGTCCGCCCGTGGCACGAGTGGTTGGTGGCCCTGATGCTGGCGGTGTGGGCGCTGTGGATCCTCGATCCCATCTCGCGGCTCGGCCAGCACTTCTATCTGGGCGAACTGTTCCGCTACGCCGGCCCCGGGTTCTGGTTCGGTCTGCCCACCGGCAGCCAGGCCGGCTTTGCGCTGACCGCCGGAGTGCTGCTGGTGGTGCTGTTCGTGATGGACCGTGATGCCACCGACCTCCCGGTGGAGGGAGTGCGCCGTCACCCGCATCTCATCGCCCTGGTCACCTACCACGGCCAGGTGTTCCACTTGGCCTTCGTCGGGTTCTGGTTGGGACGCCATGGCGTGGCGGTGGGCGACACCATCGGTGGCTCGGCGGTGCTCATGTGGGTGCCGGCCGCCGTGCTCACCGCGGTGCAGTGGAACCGCCTCAAGCTCGAACGCCAAGCGGTGCAGCGTGCCGCCGCTCCCGGCGCCGCATCGGTTCCGGGGACTCCGGCGACCGCCCCCGTGCCCGGCTGACATCGCGGTCGCTCCCGCGTCAGCGCGGTCGGTCAGGGGCTCAGGAGGATGGGCAGCGCATCGATGCCACGCACCAGGGTCGAAGGGGTGCGTTCCACCGGGCCGGTCACCTCGTAGTCGGGCCACCGCCGCAGCAGTTCGCCCAGCATGATCCGCGCCTCGAGCCGGGCCAGGCCGGCGCCCATGCAGAAGTGCTCACCGATGCCGAAGGACAGATGCGGGTTCGGGTCACGCGTCACGTCCAGTGCTCCCGCGGTCGGGCCGAACACCGCCTCGTCCCGATTGGCCGAGGCGTAGACGAGGGCCAGGAAGTCGCCCGCCTCGACCTTGGTGCCGGCGATGTCGACAGCCTCGTTCGCCGTGCGGGCCATCGACACGATCGGCGCCTCCCAACGCAGGAGTTCCTCCACGCCGAGCGCCATCGCCGTCTCGCCCGCAGGACCGGCGGCGGCAGCCGCGGTGAGCACGGCGCGCTGGTCGGGCCGGTCGAAGAGTGCTTCGAGCCCGTTGGCCAGCAGTGTGCGGGTTGTCTCGTTGCCGGCCACGAGGATGGAGAAGGCGAACATCACCAACTCGGTGTCGTCGAGCGCCTCACCGTCGATCTCGCTGTGCACGAGGATCGACAGGATGTCCTCGCGGGGGTTGACTCGCCGGTCGGCGGCCGCCTCGCTGAGATAGCCGAACAGTTCGGCGGCCGAGAGCATGTCGTCGTCGGTGGGACTGGTGCCGCCCGCAGCGATGGCCGCGTCGGACCACCGCCGGAAGTCGGCCCGGTCGGAGGCGGGCACGCCCAGCAGTTCTGCGATGACGAGCAAGGGCAGCGGGGCGCAGACCGCGTCGACGGCTTCCACCGTGGCAGTCGGGTCGACCTCGGCGAGGATCTCGGCGGTCAGGGCCTCGATGCGGGGCTCCAGTGCCGCCACCCGCCGCACGGTGAGGCTGGGCGACACAAGCTTGCGGATACGGCCGTGCTTGGGTGGGTCGAGATAGAGGATCGAGTCGCTGGAGAGAACCCCCCGCAGCCGGTCGGCGAGCAGCACGCCGTCACCGGAGCGGAACAGACCGGGGTTGCGGCTCACCTCGACGATCTCGTTGTGCCGGGCGAGCGCCCAGAAGGGCCCGCCTGGCGAATCGATCCGGACGAGTCCGGGCGCAGCGCGCAGTTCGGCCAGCGCCGGGTAGGGGTCGGCCGGCCAGAAGTACGGATCGGCAAGGGCAGGGGGGTTC
>JANMIX010000403.1:0-2982 GCA_031376015.1 Acidimicrobiia bacterium
TGCCGGCCTGGATGAGTGATTCGAGCGTGTAGGTGAACCGCGACACCACGGTGAGCTGCAGGGCGGCCTCGCGGTTGTAGGCCCGGAACCCGGAGGTGGCGTCGGGGATGTCGGTGGAGGAGGCCCGGCGCAGCACCCAACTACCCAGCCGCTGCAGCCGCTTCTTCACGTAGGAGAACTCCTCGATGGTGGCCACCTGACGGTCCCCCACCACCATGTCGGCGTCGCCGGCCAGGATGGGCGCGCAGAGGGCCGGGATGTCCGAAGCCCGGTACTGGTTGTCGGCATCGGTGTTCACGATCACGTCCGCGCCCAACTTGAGGGAGGCGTCGAGGCCGGCCTGGAAGGCGGCGGCCAGGCCCTTGTTGTTGGTGAGCTTCACCACGTGGTGCACCCCATGCGCCACGGCGGTGCTCACCGTGGCGTCGGTGGACCCGTCGTCGATGATGAGCCACTCGACCGTGTCGAAGCCCTCGACCTCGCGCGGCAGGTCGGCCAGGGTGGCAGGAAGCTGCGCTTCCTCGTCGAGACAGGGGATCTGGATGATGAGCTTCACAACGCTCCGAGGGGTAGTCGGTCGATCAGCGGGCCTGCCCTCGACGGGTTACACCGCCGAGGGCCCTGGGCCGGGCCGATCGTACCGAGGCGCGCCCGGCTCCTCTCAGTTCAGCTTCACGACCCGCGTACGGGCGAGCTTGTCGTGCCAGGTCTGCTTCTGGGGGTCCCACAGCATCCACAGGTAACCGAGGTACAGCACGAGGGCCGACAGGATCCGGGCGAAATACCGGCCGATGCCGCGGGGCACGCCGACGCCGGGCTGGTAGGTGTTCTGGTCCACCACCTGCAGCTTGCAGATCTGCTTACCCAGCGTCTGGCCCTTGGGGCCGCCCTCGAGGAACCCGTAGTAGCAGACCCCCACGACGGTGCCGAGCAACTGCGCCACCGCGCTGCCCCGCCCCGGGGCGAACCCGGCACCGGCGAAGGCTGCCCCACCACCCAACACCGCCACGACGATCGAAGTGGGTATGCCCACGATGATGCCGTCGAGGAACGCCGCCGCGAAACGGATCCAGAACCCGGCCGACGGCAACGTGCCCGGCCCGTAGCCGACGCCGTAGCCGTACTGCTGATAGCCGCCGGGAGGAGGAGGGGGCGGGGGCTGAACGCCGCCGGGCGGCAGGGGCGGCGGGTAGCCGCCTCCGGGAGGGGGCGGCGGATAACCACCCGGCGCGGGAGGCGGCGGCGGGTAGCCCCCGGGCGGCGGGTACTGGTCCGGCGGCGGGGGCGGCGAGCCCCCGGGCGGCGCGAACCCACCGTTTGGTTCGTCACCGACGGGTCCGGGCGGCTGATCGCTCATGGCGGCGAGCGTAATTGCCCGGCACGGGACCAACGCGGAGCCGCCGGAGCGCTCAGGCGGAGGGGAGCGTGTAGCCGGCGAACTTGTCGCGCAGGTCCTTCTTGGAGAACTTACCCACGCTCGTCTTGGGGACCTCGTCGATGAAGGCCACGTCGTCGGGCAACCACCACTTGGCCACACGCCCGTCGAGCCACCCGAGCAGCTCCTCGCGGCTGAGCTCCTCTCCCGGCTTGAGGACCACGCAGGCCAGCGGACGCTCGGCCCACTTCGGATGGGCCACGCCGATCACGGCGGCCTCGGCCACCTTGGGGTGGCCCATGATCACGTTCTCCAAGTCGACCGAGCTGATCCACTCCCCGCCCGACTTGATCACGTCTTTGGTGCGGTCGACGAGCTTGAGGTAGCCCTGCGGCGTGACCACCGCCATGTCGCCGGTCTTCAACCACCCGTCGGCGGTGAAGGACTCCCCGGCGCGATCGTCGTTGTAGTAGGTGGCCGCGATCCAGGGGCCTCGCACCTGTAGCTCGCCCGAGGTCTCGCTGTCCCACGGGCGCTCCTCCAGCGAGGTGGGGTCGACCACCCGGAAGTCCACGCCGAGAGCGATCTGGCCCACGGTGGTGCGAAGGTCGGCCTTCTCGTCGTCGCTGAGGGTGGCCTCCAACGACGACTTGATGCGGCCCACCGAGGCGATGGGGCTGGTCTCGGTCATCCCCCAGGCCTGCAGGATGGGCAGGCCCACCTGCTCGCGGTACGCCTCCGACAGCGCCCGGGGCACCGCCGAGCCACCACAGGGGATGGCCCGCAGGTGCGACACATCGCGGCCCGCGAGTTCGGGCAGGACCGCCATCCAGATGGTGGGCACCCCGGCGGCCACCGTCACCTTCTCGGATTCGATGAGCGTGGCGATCGACTTCGGCGTCAGGTCGGGGCCGGGCATCACCAGCTTGGCCCCGCAGGCCACCGCCGCATGGGCCAGGCCCCAGGCGTTGGCGTGGAACATCGGCACCACCGGCAGGATCACGTCGCTTTCCCGAGCGCCGAGGCTGTCGGCCAGCATCGAACCCATGGTGTGCAGGAAGGTGGAGCGGTGGCTGTAGACGACGCCCTTGGGGTTGCCCGTGGTGCCGCTCGTGTAACACATCGACGCGGCCCGGTTCTCGTCGGCGACCGAGAACGACACCGGATCGGCGGCGCCCAGCAGGTCCTCGTAGTCGTGCAGCGGGCGGCCGCCGTCGGGTGAGGGAACCTCGCCTTTGCCGTCGTCCATGACCACGATGTGGCGCACCGTGGTGAACGTGTCGAGCAGCGGCCACAGCAGTCCGCACAACGAGCGGTCGACGAAGATCACCTCGTCCTCGGCGTGGTTGACGATGTAGGTGATCTGCTCGGGGAAGAGCCGGATGTTGAGGGTGTGGAGCACCCGGCCGGTGCAGGGCGCCGCGAAGTACAACTCGAGGTGCCGCGCGGTGTTCCAGGCGAAGGTGCCCACACGGCCGTCCTCGGAGATCCCCAGATCGTCGAGCACGCCGCCGAGCCGGCGGGTCCGGCCGGCCCACGTGCCGTAGTTGCTTCGTTCGAGACCGGTGCCGGTGGCGGTGACGATCTCGTTCTCCGGGTACAGCTTC
>JANMIX010000422.1:0-3828 GCA_031376015.1 Acidimicrobiia bacterium
GATCAGGTCGCGGGCGTAGCGAGACACCGGGTGATACGGATCGTCGTTGATCTCCGAACCGGCCACGATCGGCATCCACTCCTCCAGAAGGCCCACCAGCGCCCGGATCATCCGGGTCTTGGCCTGGCCTCGCTCCCCCAGGAAGATGACGTCGTGGCCCGCCAGGAGCGCGTTCTCCAACTGGGGCAGCACGGTGTCCTCGTAGCCCAGGACGCCGGGGAAAAGGGGCTCGCCGGCGCGGATGCGTTGCACCGCGCCGCGACGCAGTTCTTCCTTGACCGGAATGGATTCCCAACCCGACTCGCGGAGTTGGCCCAGGGTGGCGGGACGTGACATGACCGTCACGCTACCGGCGGCCCAGGGCAACCGCCGACGCATCCGGCCGACCCGCGAGCGGCCATCATGGGGCGGTGAAGTACTTCGTGTCCCTTCTCGCCGTCGTGGCGCTGGTCGGCGCCGGCACCAAGCTCGCCTATGACCGTTACGACGACGAGATCTCCACCCACACCTCCACGGGAGCGGGTGAAAGGGCGCTGACGCTCAAGCTGCCGTCTCAGAACCAGGTGGTGGTCACCGGCAGCCTGTCGGTCCTGGACGTGAAGGGTGCGGTACTGGGAGCCCTCGGGTTGCCCCTCACGATCAACGCAGAGCGTTCGGGCGTCACCGCCGCCAGCATCGAGGGCGTGGTCATCAACGGATCCGGTTCATCGATCCAGTGGGACGCGGGCCGGCCACTCAACCTGAGCGGTGCCGGCAGCTTCACGCCGATAACCGCTGGGCTGACGCTGTCCAAGGGGAGCCTGCAGGTGGCCTTCAGCGGTACCTCCGGCCGCCTCTCCAAGGGCAGCTACCGCATCGACACCCCAGTGGCGGTGGGCAAGGGCGGTCTGGCGACCGCCGTGGATCAGGTGAGCTTCACCTCCGACGGGAATGCCACCATCGCCTTCTCCCGCACGGCCGCGACCACTCTTCCGCGCACCGCTCGGAAGGTGACCGGGCCGGGCTCGGTGCACCTCGAAGGTGACCTGACGCTGATCAAACCCGACGGCTCGCGCACGCACATCTCGCGAGCAGAACTCCCCAGCGGGCCCTTCGAGCTGCTGCTGACCCCGGAGGGTCGGGGTTACCGGGTCGAGGTCACGCTGCAAGGCAAGGTCTCGTCGTCCTGAGCACGTAACGTCCCGCGGGTATGCAACTCGGTGGACAGTGGCGGGCGGCACCCGCCGAGGAAGAACTGCGGCGGGCCTTCGTGGAGTCCGACTTCGATGACGGCGCCTGGGAATCCCTCACGGTGCCGGGCCACTGGCGCTCGCATCCGGCGTTCGACACCCTGGACGGACCGCTGCTGTACCGCCGGCGCTTCGAGCGCTCCGACGACCCTTCGACCCGCACATGGCTCACCTTCGAAGGTCTCTTCTACCAAGGGGACGTGTGGCTCGACGGTGCCTACCTGGGCGACACCGAGGGCTACTTCCTGCCCCACACCTTTGAGATCACCGAGCAGGTGCAACAACGTTCCGAGCACGTGCTCGCCCTCGAGCTGACCTGTGCCCCCCAACTGGACCGCACCGCAAAGCGCAACCTCACCGGGGTGTTCCAGCACTGGGATTGCCTCGACCCCCAATGGAACCCCGGCGGGATCTGGCGCCCGGTACGGGTGGAATCCACCGGACCTGTACGCATCCGCGATCTGCGGGTGCTGTGCCGCGAGGCGAGCCCACAGCGCGCGGTGGTGGTGCTGAGGGCCAACCTGCTGTGCGACACGCCGCGTGCGGTGCGGGTCCGCTCCACGCTCGGAGGCCTGGACCACGAACTGACCCGCACGTTGGCCGCCGGCGAGAACCACGTCGAGTGGACCATGACCGTGGACCAGCCCGCCCTGTGGTGGCCCTGGGCCCTGGGCGAACAGGCGCTCCACGAGGTGACGGTGGAGGTGTGGGTCGAACCGGCCAGCACGAGCACCGACGGCGGCGGGAACCCCGCCGCCTTCGAGCCCAGTCACCGGCGCACGGTGCGGACCGGACTTCGCCAGATCGAGCTGCGGAACTGGATCTGTTCGGTGAACGGCGAGCGGCTGTTCCTCAAGGGATCCAACCACGGCCCGACGCGTATGGCCATCGCCGAGGCCACGGCCGAGGAGTTGCAGCGCGATGTGCACCTGGCCCGCGATGCGGGGCTGGATCTACTGCGCATCCACGCCCACATCACGCGCCCCGAGCTCTACGACGCCGCCGACGAGTCGGGGATGCTGCTGTGGCAGGACATGCCGCTGCAGTGGGGTTACGCCACGGGCGTGCGCAAACAAGCGGTGCGCCAAGCCCGCGCTGCGGTGCAGGTGCTCGGGCATCATCCCTCGATCGCGATCTGGTGCGGTCACAACGAGCCGATGGCCATCGATGTCGAGCCGGGCGGGGTCCTGGGCGTCGGGGTGGCAGGGACGGCCCTGGTCGCCCAGTTGCTCCCCACCTGGAACAAGACGATCCTCGATCGTTCCATCAAGAAGGCGCTCGAGAACGCGGACGGGTCCCGCCCCGTGATCGCTCACTCCGGCGTGCTGCCGCACCCGCCCCAGCTCGACGGGACCGACAGCCACTTCTACTTCGGCTGGTACCACGGCGAGGAACGCGACTTCCCCCGGCTGGCCCGGGCGCTGCCTCGCCTCGTGCGCTTCGTCACCGAGTTCGGGGCCCAGGCGGTGCCCCCGGCCGCCGACTTCTGTGCGCCCGAGCGCTGGCCCGACCTCGACTGGGAGTTCCTCGGGCACCGCCATGCCCTGCAGAAGCCGGTGTTCGACCGCTACGTCCCACCCGAGCGCTTCGCCACCTTCGACGAATGGCGCGACGCGACCCAGGACTACCAGGCCACGGTGATCCGCCATCACATCGAGACGTTGCGGCGCCTGAAGTACCGCCCAACCGGAGGGTTCGCGCACTTCTGCTTCGCCGATGCCATGCCCGCCGTCACCTGGTCGGTGCTGGACCACGAGCGCAACCCGAAGGCCGGCTATCAGGCGTTGATCGAGGCCTGCCGGCCCGTGATCGTGGTGAGCGACCGGCTACCGGAGACGGTCGCCGGCGGCGAATCCATCGCCGTCGACGTACACGTCGTGTCCGATCTGCGGATCCGTCTCGAGGGGTTCACCGTCACCGCCGTGCTCCGCTGGGACGGCGGCAGCCTCACCTGGCGCTGGGCCGGTGACCTCGACGCCGACTGTTGTACCAAGGTCGGCACCATCCGCACCGAGGTACCCGACGTCCCCGGCCCGCTCACGATCGACCTGGCCCTCGAAGGTCCCGTCGTGGCCACCAACCGCGACCAGTGCCGCATCGTCCAGAGGTGAGCGCTCGGCCCATGTGACGGGGAAAACGAGCGGTGACCGAACGGTCATCGGAATGCGTGCAGCCCCCCATCGCTGTTTGGCATCACGGTAACTCGCTCCCGAAACAGATGGCCAGGTAGCGTCGATCGCAGTCCGAGACAATGCCCCTGGAGGACACGTTGGCTGTCACGCAACAGGATCAGTCGAGCGCACCGACCCCCGTGGTCAACGGGCGCACGAAACACCGAGCGGCGTGGCCCTTGGAGTTCTACCGATCGGCCATCGGCAAGAAGTGGGTGATGGCCGTGACCGGCCTGATGCTCATCGGGTTCGTCTTCGCCCACATGGTCGGCAACCTCAAGAGCTACCTGGGCGCCGAGGAGTCCTACGACTACGGCGAGATGCTGCGCGACCTGCTGGTGCCGATCTTCCCGAGGAGCTTCGTGCTGTGGGCCTTCTTCCGGCTCCCGCTCATCGGTGCCTTCGCGCTGCACATGCACGCGGCCTAC